>WBUH01000040.1 GCA_008933805.1 Bacteroidota bacterium | reverse complement strand
TTTCTATTGCACAAGGATTTACTCCATCACAATGCATTGTTAAATACCCGCTGCAGTCAAGCATTATTAACCAAGTATGGATAAGTGCAAAAGGAAGTTTCTTCTGGCCCTCGTCAACAGTTACATTCCCTCCACCGGATGAAAATTTTATTGAAACTATTCTTTCGGGAATAATTTCCTTGGCAGCGTGGTTTGGTTATACGGGTGAGTTTACTGCAAATACAATTTACATTAATGACTTGGTAAAGTACAATCCTTCAACGGTTTATCATGAATATGGACACTTTATCATGAAACAAAAACGCGGCGATTGGCCTGTTTCGCAAATAGAATACGCTACAGGAGTTGTTCCGTTTGATCATAATTCCGGCGATGCTCAACAAAATTCCCGTCAAACCTACATCGAAGGCTGGGCAAATTATTATGAAATGGCTGTTTCCGGCTGGGTTGCAAATCCTTCTAATCCGTATTCAATATCAAAACTACCCGTCAACGGTGAAAATAACAAACCAGTCATTGGACCAGATGGGTATAAGCATGAATATACGGTCGCAAATGCGTTTTGGGATTTTTATGATCCCGCAAATGACGAGAACTTCCAGACGTCGTATGTCAACATCTCCAACGTAATGGGAGAAAAACAAAATCTGATGTCGGAATTTATTTCTACGCTTACTCATAAATCGTACATCACAGACCAGCAGCGCAATGCGGGAATTGCATTAATGAATTTAAGTTCCACCAAGATGAACCCGCTCACTTCCTACGGTAATGCAACAATGTACGTAAAAAATGATTTTAACGGCGGCATTGTTAATATCAATAATTCCGACATTAATACTTCTTCTCTCGGCGGCGCATTTTCTACAACAGAACTATGGATGTCGAACTTGCGAACGTTAAAAGCAAAAGAACAGACGTACGATAATTACCAACGGTTGTTTAAGCACACAAGACCAAGTAATCAGGTTGATACTTGGACTACAGGTGATCCTATAAAAAAGAA
>WBUH01000039.1 GCA_008933805.1 Bacteroidota bacterium | reverse complement strand
GGAGGGTTCGGGGAATAAGGGCTTCAAAATGGCCCATTGCTCGTCGGATAGTTCTTCTCGTTTTGCCATGCACTAACGTACACAGCTCTATATCAAAGTACAAGTACTATTTTTGAGATAGCTTCTAGTAATGAACAGATGAACGTATTTCAGCTCCTGAACCATCAAAACTATTTCTCCCAAAAATATTTTTATAAAAATCATAAACTCGTTCGGCACCCCAATGAGCATCGACTGCGGAATTGTCTGAATTCCAATAGTTATCAGAATCAGTAAGCAATGTTCCCGGCAGGGTTGTGCCATGGTTTAGGGTGTAAGTTTTTATTGTCCGCAATGTATCACTCATTTGATAATTCGTCGTATTCCACTTTGTGTAAATGGATACTGTGCCATTATAATTACTGACACCTGAACCAGTCGCATCAGACATCGAGTTAAATTTATTTATAATTTCGCCTGTCTTTGCATCAACGAAATACTCCCAATTACCCAGCTTAGCGCCGTCAACGCAAATCTTCATTTTCCATGCAAGACGGTATTCCGCTTTGTCAAAATCACCATTGCGTGGAGCAACAACCAATTCAGGTGAGGGTTTCCAAGTTTTACTATTATCTTTGAAAACTTCTTTGATAGTTTTCTCCTGTTCTGGGTTCTCCCATCGATAATCAGCTTGTCCGAGGTCAGCAAGAGCCAAACTCAAAGCACCTTCTGACGTAATGCTCGGTATTACATCAATATTCAAATCAGGCGTAAATCTCCCGTTCACCTCAAGAACCGTATTGGCGGCGTCACTATGAAGAATCAGTTCAGCACCCCAAACATTTACGCCTTTATACGTTTGCTGAAGTTTCGCATGAGTCATACTTATATTGTCTTTGAAGATTTTCTTTACTTGAAAGTCATCGGTTGCATCGCTCATGCGAAACAATGCTTTGGATGTGCGCAGAAATTGTTTTGTTTGTGCAACATCATTGAGATTGATATTTTTTGCCAATGTTCCACGGATAGAACGAGGCACACCGGAGTTGATATCAATGTCCAAATTTTCAATTTTCTGGTATAAATTTTTTGCTTTTTGGAATAGACTATCGTTCTTTGTAGTCTGAGCGATACCCTGTGTTAACGATGCAAACATTATCGTAAACAACAGAAAATAAAGACTGCGACTTAATGCTTTCATTGTTTTC
>WBUH01000038.1 GCA_008933805.1 Bacteroidota bacterium | reverse complement strand
GACTTTCACCCTCTAGAAAAAAAAATTAAATCCCCTATCTTTTGCTTTTAACATCTTTTATTTGCATATTTGATGTTTTTATAAAGCTTCGGATAGGTGTGCTTTGCTCATGCAGGGCACACACAGCACCTACCCAAAAGTGGCGGTTCAGTGGTTAAATCAAGCTTTGTGCATCTATCAAAGTTTGTGCTTAGCTGACAGTGAAGTTCTCCGAAATCGCCACCTTCGGGTAGCTGCAAACCGTTATGCGGCAGCTTAAAAAAGACGACAACAAAAAATTAAAACGACAATATGAAATTGGTAAGACCTGAAAAATTAAATCTTCTGACACATAAAGAACTTAATGAAACTTGGGTTCAAAAAGTAATTGCTGACGACCCTACAATTTTAGGACTTGGTGACCTTATTCTTAAAGACAAAGAACGTATTCACCCAAAAGCGGGTAGACTTGATTTACTTTTACAAGACGCAGAAAGTAAAAGAAGATACGAAGTTGAAATCCAACTTGGAAAAGTTGACGAGAGCCATATCATACGGACAATTGAGTATTGGGACATCGAAAGAAAACGGTATCCGCAATACGACCACTGTGCTGTAATAATAGCTGAAGACATTACAAGCAGATTTTTAAATGTAATCGGACTATTTAATGGATTTATTCCACTAATCGCAATTCAAATGTCAGCGTACCAATTTTCAGAAAATGAAGTGTCGTTAATTTTTACAACAGTATTAGACGAAGTAAATCTTGGACTTGTTGAAGAAGATGAAGAAACCAAAGAAGTGACTGACCGTAATTATTGGGAAACAATCAAAGGCACAAAACAAACTGTAGCATTGGCGGACACACTTTTAGAAATTGTTAAAGAGTTTAGCTCAGGTCTTGAATTGAAATACAATAAGTATTACATAGGGTTAGCAAAAAATGGACAGCCAAACAATTTTGCAATATTTAGAGCCAAAAAAAGCAGTATGCTTTTAGAAATAAGACTTAAACATTCACCTGAAATTCAGGAAAAATTGGACAATGCGAAACTTGACACTATGGACTATGACAACAAGTGGGGTAGATACAGAATTCGTGTCGACAAAAACGATATATCAAAAAATAAAGACTTGTTAAAAGAATTAATGATGCAATCATATGGAGTTGCAAAAGACGAATAGACAAGAAAGCCGACCGCATAATCGAGTAGACTGCCCTGACGCTTTCACGTCAGGGAGAGCCTCTCACACCACCGTACGTACGGTTCTCGTATACGGCGGTTCGCAAAATGATGGGTTAAGTTCTAGGTAAACATCCAACATGGC
>WBUH01000037.1 GCA_008933805.1 Bacteroidota bacterium | reverse complement strand
TTACACTCGATGCACATGGGTCGATCGTATAATAACAGTTTCCCATTATACTTGGGAAGTAGGGCTGATTGGGGCCTCCGTTATCATACACATATCCTTCCGGTTGCGTACTCATCGTATCTCCTGCACTTGCACACATACTTAACCCTCCTATGATCTCTACATAGTCTTTCTTACATATAGAGTCCATGCCTACATTATTCCATACCTTTAAACAAACATCAAACTTACCTGCGTTTCTTGCCCGTAATACCGGTAATTGAACTCCGGCCGTTGGTAAAAAGTCGTTAGGCGATATATTCGGATCTGTATCGCAACCCCTACATTCAGGGTTAACGGTCCACTGCCAACTCGTTGGCCCATTCTCCGATAAATCATAGGCAGGGATTTGTTCGCTTACACCTATCGTTAATTTATCCATGAAAAAGTTCGCTACAGGTTTTTTGCTCGGATAACCTACATAAACCCATTTGCTTGAACTGTCTGAGCCTGTTCTGTTTCTTACCACCAACGTTACCAAATAACTACCCGTATCTATAAACGTATGACGGAAGTTTCTTACACTATTACTTATCTGGTGGTAGCAGCTGTAATTTGGTACACACTGCGTTGCGCCAGGCTGCCCTTCTACTCGCCAATATGACGCACTATCGCCTGTGGAGTTATTTACAAATGCATATGGACTGTTTATCCATACCGTATCTATGCCCTTATCGTAAGCGAAACTTGAAATTGGAGGAGCTAAGAAGGGGTTGCCTCCTCCGGGGCCTGAACCTGCCGGAATATATCCCAAACGCATATTAGGTCTTTCGGTGGAAGAACCCGCATTGTTTGCTAAAGATCCAGGGGCACAGCCAACACCACCGTCTTGATAAGTACCAAAAACAGAGCTAAATGTGGTTGTGCTTGATTGAACCGTTTTGTTTCCATTCCAAGCGGCATTATCAAAGCATACTTCGATAACAATGTTAGATAAATCATCATAAAGAAACGGATTCGTAAAGTTATGTGTTTCCCAGCCACCAGCGGGATTGAATGCAGTTGATGAGACAAAACATGTTGTGAATGTACCTGTCAAATAACCACTAAGCGCAGTTGAGGTTGTGTGGGCCATTTTAATGGTGAATCCACTAATAGACTGAGGAGACGTTGCAGTAACATTAAAAGCTAAAGAAGTAATTTGTCCGGCAGTTAAACCTAAAGCATTTAGCTCTGCTTTTGTGATTAAATAGTGTACCTTTCCATCTTCCCAGTTAGTGGAATATGGGGTGTGACCAGAATTGGCTTGAGTACCTGTTCCTGTGCCAATTTGAACAATAATTTGAGCCTGAGATTCGAGGCTAAAAATAGTTAGCATTAGTGTCAAGCCCAAAAAAACGATAGACTTAAATTG
>WBUH01000036.1 GCA_008933805.1 Bacteroidota bacterium | reverse complement strand
ACAACGATAACACTTAAAAGGCTAAAACAACGAAAGTACCAAGCCATGTTGGATGTTTACCTAGAACTTAACCCATCATTTTGCGAACCGCCGTATACGAGAACCGTACGTACGGTGGTGTGAGAGGTGCACTCCGTCAGTTTATCTGGCGGAGCCATCTACTCGATTAGCAGTAGGCCTTCTGTCCTCCGTCCTTGCAAACCATTATCGTTGTTCAGTTTCACTGTCATTGTCTTTGTCGTGCTGGGTTGTGCGGTTGAGTATTTTTTATTTTCAGAAGGGAGGGAGATTTTTTTTAATTCAATTTTGTCTGCGTGGGAAAGGTGGAAGCTCTTTTGCAAGCTTTGGACTGTGCTTGGGCTTGTGCGGCTTGCAAATGTGCTTACACCTGTGCGTTGATTAATGGTCATGTCTTTGTCCAGCTCCGCTTTTTAGAATAAACTCGCTGCTGATTAAATAAGCACCTTCGGCAACAACTATATCGCCTAGTTTTAACCCTGATGTAATTTCAATCCAAAATTTATTTTCTGCTCCTGTTTCTACCATGCGCTGCTCAAATGTGTTGTCATGCGCCAATACCCAAACGGTTTTCATTTTTTCCAAGAGCACTGCCGATTTAGGAACTGCTAAAACATTTGCAATTGATTTTTCGGGAATGACAGATACCAATGTTCCGGGAATAAGCTTACCTCCTGAATTGTTTACTCTGATTTTGAGTAGGTGTATTCTTTTTCCTTCTTCTACTATTGGGTTGCTATATACCAAAATACCTTTGTAAACTTCTTCGGGATTGCTTTCACTGAAAATCTGAAAGATTTTGCTTTCTGCAATGCCTGAGATTTCATTGGAATACAACTGTGCTTCAACCCAAACCTGATTGAGCGATGTGATTTTTATAAGCGAGCTCCCTTCATCCACATACATTCCCTCAGTGATGTTTACTTCGGTTACATAGCCAGATTCAGGTGAGTAAAAAGTTATCAACGGGCTTGTTTTGCCTGATGTCTCTATTTCGGAAATTTGTTTTTCGGTTAAGCCCCACAAAAACAATTTATTTTTTGCTGCGCTTACTAACTCGTTGGTGAGTTTGGTTGTGGTGCTTACTGTTTTTGATTTTTGAAGCAAAGAGAGATATTCTTTTCCATCGGCTTGTATTTGCTCACTGTAAATGCTGTAAAGCGGACTTCTATTTTTAAGATATACACCAGTAGTTTTAATAAATAGTTTATCAATTCTTCCTTTTACACGGCTGCTGATGGTTTTTACTTGGTCTTCATCAATAGTAACCGTGCCTATAATACTTGAAGTGGATGCAATGTTTCTCGGTTTAACTGTATCAGTTTTAATACCTGCTAATTCTTGTTGTCGTTTGTCTATGGTGATGAAATTGCCTTGCTGCCCTGCGTGTAGGTTTTCCTTTTTCTCTACTTTGATTAAAGACATATTACAAACGGGGCAAGCTCCGGGTGTGCTGCTCACAACGCTTGGGTGCATGGGACAGGTATAATAACTGTCTGATGTTGCCTCATGATTTTCGTGTCCGTTTTTACAACCTGTAAAAATGAATATTGTTATCAGAGCGGTTGAA
>WBUH01000035.1 GCA_008933805.1 Bacteroidota bacterium | reverse complement strand
CCTTTCTTTAAGACAAGTCGGAGAGGAATATATCGCGCCCACTACACAGATTGAACAAGAGCTCTGCACCATCTGGTCTGAAGTTCTGCGTATTGAGAAGATCGGAATCCATGATAACTTCTTTAAACTTGGAGGACATTCTCTCCTCGCCACTCAAGTGATCTCACGTATTCGTCATAACTACAATATTGATCTACCTCTTAGAGCCCTCTTTGAACACCCAACACTCCAAGCATTAAGCCAGGATGTTGAACAATTGATGACCAAGGATACCTTGTCGCTTATTCCACCAATCGTAGTTCAACAAAGACCCGATATTCTGCCTTTATCCTTTGCCCAACAACGTCTCTGGTTCTTAGACCAGCTTCTGCCAGATACAGCTATTTATAATGTCCCATTAGCACTGAAGCTCATAGGCCATCTCAACCTTGATATCTTTGAAAGAGCTTTCAATGCCCTTATTGAACGCCATGAATCCTTAAGAACGATCTTCCAAACCGTACAAGGTGAAGCACAACAACAGATCTTGGGAAATCTCCAGATACGTCTTGCTGACTGTTACGAAGATCTTTCGGCGCAGCCTGAGCAGCAAGCTTATGTTCAGACCTTGGCCACTCAAGAAACCAACATCTTCTTCAATCTCTCGTCAGGACCATTGATCCATCTCAAACTTTTTAAGCTAGCCTCCGATGAACATCTGCTTCTCATCACCATGCATCATATCATCTGTGATGGATGGTCTATGGGCATCTTCTTTAAAGAACTCTCGGAGCTTTACAACGCTTATCTACAAAATCAAGATCCAGATCTTCCCTTACTCCCCATTCAATACGCTGACTTCGCCCTCTGGCAAAGGCAGTGGTTACAAGGAGAGGTTCTCGAACGTCAGCTCTCTTACTGGAAACAACAACTATCCGATATCCCGGATCTCCTCGCGTTACCAACTGATAAACCCAGACCCAAAGAACTCACCTACAAGGGCGCTTCTTATCATTATGTCTTATCTAAAGACATTAAAAATCAGCTCAATCAATTCTCTCAACAACACGGCTGTTCGCTCTTTATGACTCTCCTGGCTTTGTTCCAGGTCCTTCTTTATCGATATACAGGACAAAACAATATCGTCATAGGCTCTCCCATTGCCAATCGGCACTATCAAGAAATCGAGGGACTTATCGGATTCTTTGTCAATACCCTGGCCCTTAAAACCAGCTTTGAAGGGACAGAATCCTTCTTAGACATCCTACACCAAGTTAAAGAAACAACCCTTCAAGCTTATCAACATCAGGATGTGCCTTTTGAACAGTTGGTTGAGTATCTTAATATCACCAGAGCTTTAAACAGAAACCCTGTTTTCCAGGTTATGTTCACTTTCCAAAACACGAATAACATTGGAGGAGAATTAGCTTTACATAATCTCCAAACAGCTCCTGTCTTCTCGGAATATCCCATTGCCAAGTTTGATTTAAGTGCCGGGGCCTTTGAACATGAAGATGGTATTAACATAAGCTTTGACTATGCAACTGATTTATTTGAAGAAGAAAGTATCAAACGATTTGCTTCTCACTTCACAGAGCTAATTAAAGACACGCTTCAGAAACCAATACAATCTCTTCAAGATCTGTCTCTTTTAACCTCTGCAGAGAAGCAGCAGCTTCTTATTGAATGGAACGATACCAAAGCAGACTATCCAAAGAACAAAACGATCCATCAGTTGTTTGAGGAACAAGTAGAAAAGACACCGGACAATATTGCTGTTGTCTTTGAAGACCAAGAGCTCAC
>WBUH01000034.1 GCA_008933805.1 Bacteroidota bacterium | reverse complement strand
AGTTTAAACTTGATAAATGAATTAGAATTAGCATATAATATTCTTGTTTTTTCATATTTACAAAAAACTTTTATTAATTCGTCAAAAAAAGAATCAAATCCTGAGATTATAGACATTTAACAAGTAACTTGACAAAAAAATTTTGTTAGTATATAATAATAAATGTTACTAATATAAAAAGAAACAATTAAATTAATTACGGATAATAATTTTAATTAATAATTTTTGAGAGTTTGATCCTAGCTCAGGATGAACGCTAGCGATATGCCTAACACATGCAAGTCGTACGAAAAAGAAATTTTTAGTGGCACACGGGTGAGTAATGCATAAGAATTTGCCTTTAGGAAGAGGATAACTTTTAGAAATATTAGCTAATACTCTATATGTTGAAAAAAGAAATTTGCCTAAAGAGAAGCTTATGTCTGATTAGCTAGTTGGTAAGGTAAAGGCTTACCAAGGCGAAGATCAGTAATTGGTCTGAGAGGATGATCAATCACATTGGAACTGAGACACGGTCCAAACTCCTACGGGAGGCAGCAGTGAGGAATTTTCTGCAATGGGCGAAAGCCTGACAGAGCAATATCGCGTGAGGGACGAAGGTCTATTGATTGTAAACCTCTTTTCTTAAGGAAGAATAAATGACAGTACTTAAGGAATAAGTATCGGCTAACTCTGTGCCAGCAGCCGCGGTAATACAGGGGATACAAGTGTTATCCGGAATTATTGGGCGTAAAGCGTTTGTAGGTTGAAAGAAAAGTCTTTTGTTAAATCTTTAAGCTTAACTTAAAAACTGCAAAAGAAACTCTTTTTCTAGAGTATGGTAAAGGTAAAGGGAATTTTCAAAGAAGCGGTGAAATGCGTTGATATTGAAAGGAACACCAATAGCGAAAGCACTTTACTGGGCTATTACTGACACTGAGAAACGAAAGCTAGGGGAGCAAACAGGATTAGATACCCTGGTAGTCCTAGCTGTAAACGATGGATACTAGATGTTATATAAAATTCAATAAATATAGTGTCGTAGCTAACGCGTTAAGTATCCCGCCTGGGAAGTACGCTCGCAAGAGTGAAACTCAAAGGAATTGACGGGGGCCCACACAAGCGGTGGAGCATGTGGTTTAATTCGATGCAACACGAAGAACCTTACCAGGATTTGACATGAAGAGAAACTTTTCGAAAGAAAAGTGTGCTATGGCCTCTTACACAGGTGGTGCATGGCTGTCGTCAGCTCGTGTCGTGAGATGTTAGGTTAAGTCCTGTAACGAGCGCAACCCTTATCTTTAGTTAATTTTCTAAAGAAACTGCCGATGACAAATTGGAGGAAGGTGAGGATGATGTCAAGTCATCATGCCCTTTATATCCTGGGCTACACACGTGCTACAATGGATATTACAAAAAGTTGCAAATTCGTGAGAATAAGCTAATCTATAAAGATATCCTTAGTTCGGATTGTAGGCTGCAACTCGTCTACATGAAGTTGGAATCGCTAGTAATCGCAGGTCAGCTATACTGCGGTGAATATGTTCCTGGGCCTTGTACACACCGCCCGTCACACCATGGGAGCTGATTATACCCAAAGCTATTATCTTTAACCAGTAGGGGGGATGTTGTGAAGGTAGAATTGGTGACTGGGGTGAAGTCGTAACAAGGTAGCTGTACTGGAAGGTGCGGCTGGATTATATTAAAAATTTAATATTTGTTTGTGGGTCATTAGCTCAGTTGGTTAGAGCGCATTCTTGATAAGGATGAAGTCCCTGGTTCAAATCTAGGATGACCCAAAGGGAATATAACTCAACTGGATAGAGTATTGCTTTTGCACAGCAAAGGTTAGCGGTTCAAATCCGCTTATTTCCAAGATTTTAAGTTAAAATTTTAAGGGCTTATAACGGATCCCTTGGTATCCAGAAGCGATGAAGGACGTTACAACCAACGAAATTTTTCGGGAAGCTGGCAGTAAGCATTGATCCGGAATGTCTCCGAATGAGGCAACTCAATAATTTCTTACTGAATCTATAAGTAAGTTAAGGCGAACCTTGGGAACTGAAACATCTTAGTACCAAGAGGAAAAGAAAGTAAAAACGATTTCCGTAGTAGTGGCGAACGAAATGGAAAAAGCCTAAACCTATTTAAAAAATAGGGGTCGTGGGGTAAAACAATTAAAAGCTTAGCTTTATTAGACTAAATAGTTTGAATACTATACCATAGAAAGTAAAAGTCTTGTAGTCGAAAATAAAGCAGCACTAGTTTTATACCCGAGTAATATGGAACACGAGGAATTCCGTATGAATCTGCGAGGACCATCTCGTAAGGCTAAATATTACTGGATATCCGATAGTGAATTAGTACCGTGAGGGAAAGGTGAAAAGAATCCCGGAAGGGAAGTGAAAAGAACGTGAAATTATAAGCTTACAAACAGAAGTAGAACGACTTAGCGTTTGTCTTCGTGCCTGTTGAAGAATGTTCCAACGAGTTATAATTAGTGGCAGGTTAAAACATTCTATGTTGGAGCCAAAGTGAAAGCGAGCTTGAATAGAGCGTTAGTCTCTAATTATAGACCCGAACCCGCTTGATCTAACCATGGCCAGGATGAAAGTTAGGTAACACTAAGTGGAGGTCCGAACCGACTAATGTTGCAAAATTAGCGGATGAGTTGTGGTTAGCGGTGAAATGCCAATCGAAAGCGGAGCTAGCTGGTTCTCCCCGAAATGTATTTAGGTGCAGCGATTAACTTTAATTATTGGGGTAAAGCACTGTTTTAATGAGGGCTCGTAACACAGTACCAAATTGAGGCAAACTCTGAATACGATATGGATAGTTAATTAGTAAGACTACGAGGGATAAGCTTCGTAGTCAAGAGGGAAAGAGCCCAGATCACCAGTTAAGGCCCCTAAATAATTACTAAGTGATAAAGGAAGTGAAAATACTTAAACAACCAGGAGGTTCGCTTAGAAGCAGCAATCCTTTAAAAAGTGCGTAATAGCTTACTGGTCTAGTAATTTTGCGCCGAAAATTTACGGGACTCAAGTAATTTGCCGAAACTGTGAGACATATTTATTATGTCGGTAGGGGAGCGTTCCATTGTTGATTGAAGTATTAACGAAAGTGAATATGGACAGTATGGAAGTGAGAATGTTGGATTGAGTAACGAAAACATTGGTGAGAATCCAATGCTCCGAAATTCTAAGGTTTCCTTCGCAAGGTTCGTCCACGAAGGGTTAGTCAGGGCCTAAGGCGAGGCTATTTGCGTAGTCGATGGATAATAGGTTAATATTCCTATACTAATTTTTATTTGTATTGAGGGACGAAGAAGGCTAAATTAGCCGAGTTGTGGTATGCTCGGTTTAAGTTATCAAGGCGTAGATAAATAGAATTAAAAACTATTTAGAGCTAAGAAATTAATACAAAATTAGTAATAATTAAAGTAATTGATGTCATACTTCCAAGAAAAGCTCATAATACGTTAAGTAAAAATTACCTGTACCGTAAACCGACACAGGTAGAATGGTAGAGAATACCAAGGAGCGCGAGATAATTCTCTTTAAGGAACTCGGCAAAATAACTCTGTAACTTCGGAATAAAGAGTACCTATTAGGTTTCAATAACAAGTTCCAAGCAACTGTTTATCAAAAACACAGGTCTCCGCAAAGTTGTAAAACGACGTATGGGGGCTGACGCCTGCCCAGTGCCAGAAAGTTAAGGAAGTTGGTTATTTTAAAAAAATTTTTTAAAAAAAGCTAACAACTGAAGCCCTGGTGAACGGCGGCCGTAACTATAACGGTCCTAAGGTAGCGAAATTCCTTGTTGGGTAAGTTCCAACCTGCACGAATGGCGTAATGACTTGGAAGCTGTCTCAAAGAGAAACTCGGTGAAATAGAAATGTCTGTGAAGATGCGGACTACCCGCGCCTGGACAGTAAGACCCTATGAAGCTTTACTGTATTTTGACATTGAAATTTTCTTTTATTTGCGCAGAATAGGTGGGAAACGTTGAGTTTATTTTTTCGGAAATAAAGGAGTTAACAGTGAGATACCACTCTAATAAAATAAAGTTTCTAATTTCATCTCGTAATCCGATTGAAAAACAGTGTCAAAAAGACAGTTTGACTGGGGCGGTCGCCTGCTAAAAAGTAACGCAGGCGTACAAAGGTTTCCTCAAATCGTTTAGAAAGCGATTGAAGAGTGTAAAGGCATAAGGAAGCTTAACTGTGAGACCTACAAGTCGAACAGAGACGAAAGTCGGTCTTAGTGATCTGACGTTGCTGTATGGAAAGGGCGTCACTTAACGGATAAAAGTTACTCTAGGGATAACAGGCTAATCTCCCCATAGAGTTCCTATCGACGGGGAGGTTTGGCACCTCGATGTCGGCTCATCGCATCCTGGAGCGGAAGTACGTTCCAAGGGTTGGGCTGTTCGCCCATTAAAGCGGTACGTGAGCTGGGTTCAGAACGTCGTGAGACAGTTCGGTCCATATCCGGCGTGGGCGTTTTAGAGTATTGAGAGTGACTTTTCTCTAGTACGAGAGGACCGAGAAAAATATACCTCTGGTGTACCAGTTATCGTACCAACGGTAAACGCTGGGTAGCTACGTATAGTTAGGATAACCGCTGAAAGCATCTAAGTGGGAAGCCGTCCTCAAGATGAGTACTCTTAGGTTACAGCTAGACTAGCTGTTTGATAGGAATCCGGTGTAAGTATAGTAATGTATGTAGCCAAGATTTACTAATAACCGTTTTTAACTAATTAATATTCCAATTTCGGTGTTTATAACATAATTGGATCCACACTATACCATTCCGAACATAGTTGTTAAACATTATAGTGGCGAAAATACTTTAAGAGTGATCTTTTGGGAAAATAGCACGATGCCGAAATTTATTCCTAATAGCTTAGTGGTAGAGCGCTCGGCTGTTAACCGAGAAGTCATTGGTTCAAATCCAATTTAGGAAGTTTAAAAATTTTATTTTTTTTATTCTAAAGCTAAACGATAACGTCCTTTTTGTCTTCTTTTATTAATTATTATTTGACCGCTTTTTGTTTTTTTTCGAGCTCTAAATCCTGAAATTTTAATAGCTTTTAATTTACTTCCATTTAATGTGTTTTTTGGCATTTTTAGGTTTTTGACTTTTTTGATTTTAGGTTATTGCTTTTTTCTTTTCTTTTTGCTATTATTATTATTAAATAT
>WBUH01000033.1 GCA_008933805.1 Bacteroidota bacterium | reverse complement strand
TCTCCGGTATGGATAAATCAAGGGGCTGGTCAATACTGATACAGGTAATGCCGTATGAGGCTAACTCACGGATAACCACTAGAGCATCCGTTATATTTCTGGAAAACCTGTCCCAGCGAATAAATATAAGTTTAGTTATTAATCCTTTATTGCGTTTTATAAATGCAAGCAACTTCTTAAACTCCGGCCTGTCAAACGTTTTGGCAGAATAATCTTCCTCATAATGGGCAGCAACAGCATATCCATGAGCAGAACAATACTTCTCCAACTTATCCTTTTGATCTCGCAGTGAATACCCTTGGCTGGCCTGCTCGTCTGTTGAAACTCGGCAATATGTGATAACCCTCTCCATTGCTAATTATCTTTAGATTGTTCTTTTTTCTGTTTGTTTTTATACGCCCGGATAACCAACTCCACAAAAACACGAAGTGCCGCCAGATTGTCATCGGGGCAATCGGTTTTAATAGCAGGAGTATGTGATTTGGGCTTAGCCAAAGATATAAAATTTAGAGTGAAAACGCTCGTAAATACTGGGAAATAGTTACGAACAAAAAGACAAGAGCCATAAAAAGATTATGGCTGAAAGGCAACCAGCAAAGAACTAATAAAATGCCAAAGGAAAAGGATGGACAAAATGGCAGAAACTGTTTGTTTAAGATGTAATTTAATATATTTGAAATCTATCAATTAGCGGAATATGAAAAATACAATTTTATGTGGCTTATTTCTGTATCCGGTTATTTGCTTTTGCCAAAAAGAATTTCCTATACCCCTTGAGACTATTCAGGCTGATATTTTATTGCAGGAGGGGTCACAGAACAATATTGATAGTATAAATTGGATTCGAGAGTTTTCAGGATGGCGACGTAAAGACTCATTTAACTTTTCTCCACAGTATTCAGACATCATAATTAGTAGCATTAGTGAAGTCTGCGGCAAAAAATTCTACTTATTGGAGGATTCTCTAATTCTTGAGGCACTAAAAAATAAAATCGATGAAAACTGCAAGAGTCAATCATACCAAAAAGAAATTCCTCTCAATGATCTCAAAAGACATGCAGATGCTATAAAATTAACTCGCACACCAAAAATCGAAGATCAGATATGGTATCCAGAAAGTCGTTTCATCGTTAATTATTATTACAATGAACAACAACCTGAAAACACAAATAAATACGTTAGATTCGTTAATTCTATTTCCTATGATAGTTCCTGTCAAATTATTGATGGTAAAAGTTATTCATTTAAATATATAAGAAGTAGAGATTCTATCATTGATGTTTTTCGCAGTTTGAAAAATAACGATTTTAAGTTCCACCTATATCTCGCATTGATAGAAAAGTTTGTTCAATTAAGGTGTACGGAAGAAGATTTGTTGTTTATATACCTTCCTATTGATGAGATATTTATACGTTCAGGAAAATACTCTCCTCTGCAACAAGCGGTGCTAAGAATAGCTATCGGTAAGGCTTTTAATACTATTAGAAAAAATTCAGAATATGCTTTCATCAGTTTTAGGTTTGCTGAATATATCCTGATTAATAACAAACTATATAAATACCACGAGAAAATAGAACCAATTATCGCTGATTTTATAGCAGCTAAACGCGAAGAAAGATACTTAGCATATCTACGGCAAACCTTACGACCACTTCGTTCCGAAGAGGCATATGATAGAGCTAGCGGTAAAAGAAACTATATATCCTTACCGGAGTTTTTTAGACGGGTACTGAGAATCGCCCACTATGAAACTGTAATAGCGTTTACTGAAATCAGAGGGACAGGGACACTGACAAATAGGCGACTATTGATTGTGGCGGGTGTCATACATTCATTATCTAAATATCTAAATGATTCAGAAATAAAAAAGAACGAAACATTTATAAGAGACTTCAATATTTTATTATGTGATTATCATAGGCTAGTGTTACAAGTCGAAAGGGCCAGTCAAGTTCAAATACAGCTTATTCTTAACACCGCAAACTCTGCCAATAATCTAATTTCACTTAAATATTATGAGGACTTAAAAAAACTGGCAGATATTGAGCGTGATAAAGGTGAAATAAATCAAGCTAAAAATCTCTACCTAATTATTGAGCAATTTGTAAATGAAAAAATGGATTATTATCATTCGTATCAGGATTATACCTTTTCTTTTCCTTCGGATCCCCGCCTTTGGAAACCAGACCACTTTCAAATGCTTATAGATTCAGTAGGCTCCCTAGATACATTTCACTATGGCGGATATAAACAGTTTCTTTTAAATGAAAACTTAGAAAAAAATTTTGGACTTAAATCCGACCAATTATTAAAGATATTGGGCGAGTGGGCAATCAAACAAAAACACTGGCGAGATGCCGCGATGCTCTTGTCGAAAGTAGACCGGGCAAGAATTAAAGTTGATGATGAAGAGTCTAGTAGAGTTTTTTCGGCTGCGCTGTTTGGGGAATATGTCCCAGAAAAGTATAAAAGTGAAAATACCATTAGAGAGTTATATACTTATCTCATCCTTGGCGGAATAGTATTAGCTATAATAAGCTTCCTTACCGGGTGGGCTATAAGAGAGCGGAAAAAAGCTAAAGTCTCTGAGGCAAAGGCCCAGTTGCTTTCTCATACAATGGACCAAATAGGGCACTTAGCCCCGCAGTGTATAAGGAAAATCATAAAAAAACATGAAGGCACAATACCCCAACTTATAAAAAGTAGGCTTGAAAAATTAAGCACCTTGCTTGACCAATTACATTTTTATTCCCAAGAGCCGACTCTTACGTATGAGGATGAATATAATCTGGCATGTAGTTATGTTGACTTAAGTTATACATCAACCGACAAAGTTTCCGCCAGTGACAAAATTTGTGCTGATTATGAAACTGACCCAACTGCAAATTTTCCCACATTTGTATTATTTAATGCAATTCAAAACGCATACAAACATGGCTCAGTTGATAATAGTGATAGTGCTAAAGTCATAGTATCAGTAGCAAAAGATGGGGATAAACATACAGTTACCGTAACTAATCCTATTTATCCTGACAATATTACCCAAGAGATTGAAAAAAGAACCGGAATAAAATTTATGGAAGCCGTTCTGAATGGGTACAATCCAAAAGGCAAGTCTAACCTTATACCAAAAAAAGTAAACAGCACATTTATTTTAACCTATTCATTTACAATTAAAAACAGATAGTATGACTAAAGTAGTTGTTATCGAAGACGAAGAATATGCTTACCAAGCAATTGAAAAAAAGTTACAGCAGTATCCTGACTTAGAATTGGTGAGAGAAGTAGAACTGATAACAGATTCAACTAGTGTTATTCCATTTGTTGATACCATTTCGGATGATGGAAACATAGCGGATATCTATTTCGTCGATTGGGAGTTAAAGTTTAAGGTTGGGACGAAAAGCATAGAACATATTTTCAAACTGCTATCCCAAAGAAAGTTTTCCTTCCTAGATAAGTTTTGGATATGTATATCAAATAAGCCTGGCAATAAAATACCTGAACTGCTGAGCGAATACTTTCCCTTGAATTATAACTATGTCACACCTGGCAAGGGTAATATTATTGAGCAATCAACCAAATCAGGAAAAAACCATTTTCAGGAATGTATTTTTAAAGCCCGGGAATTTTTAGCTTTACAAAACAAACCGGACTGGATAAATGATATTGATTTCAAAACCCTAATAACTTTCGACAACTACAACGGACATTATTATGACCTTCGTTACATAGTTAATGCTGAAAACGAGGGCAATGCGTTTACCGTTACTGTGGAAGCTGCAATCTGTTTTATATCATTTGATCCCTTTGGCTTACTTCTTTTCATGGATAAAGAGAAAGGTTTACATGTGTATTTATTTAAGATGAATGATGCCGCAAAAGCTATTAAGGAACCTCTGCAATTGGAAGGGAAGCGGATATTTTTTTACAATCCTTATTTCATTGAAAATGGGCATCTAAAAGAGAAGTTCAAGGATTACATTACACACCACATTAAATTTATCAAAGGATTAAGTATTCCTGATATCGAACCTAAAATCATTCAATGCTTTGATAAAATAAGGAGAGAGTTAGAAAGCAGAAAAATCCTAATCTAATATAAAAAAGCTTCGTCATCCCGACGAAGCTAGCCCGTATGCCAGATTTTGTAATTGCTTAATAAAACAAAATGAATATTGGCATATCTATTAGGCTGATTATATAATATCAGAATTATAATTTTTTGTCAAGCTTCTTCCGTTTTTCCTACGTCCGTTTTTGTTCCGTTCTCCCAATAAGGACAGTGCCTTTAGAGAATTTTGAATTGCTTAATAAAATAAAAATGAAAAATTCAAAATTTTCAAACGACGCTTTCCGAGGAAAGCGCGCTAAACAATCACCCTATTATGAATCAGTACGGTTAACCTACTACCAAAACGAAATAGGGGAACACCATTTCAACACCGCAATCGGTATTATCAAGGCAACTCAGGTAGGTTTTAGCGAAACCCACGAAACCGAAGGAGTATTGTTTTGTGAGAAGTACCTGCTGCGTATTTATGCAAATCAAGCCTATGTTAGACGGAATACAGATAAACTGTACCGCCTGATTGATGATGCGCTGGAACTGATAAAAAGGTCAAAAGACCAATTCCTCTATCAGCCTTCGCACACAAAGTCATTATGTTTCGTGTATTGGAAATTGGGTGCGTGTCTCCTTAAAACAGGCAAACACACAGAAGCCCAAGAGCAGCTTTTGATAGGGGAAAAAATCCTGTTTGAACTGGAACAGGAAAACCAGTCAGGCTATGACGGCCACAAAGAGCTATTGGGTCATATCCAAGCCACACTACGTAGAGTGCATCACTAAACACATCACCCCCGGCATCCGCCGGGGGTTCTTTCCATTTTTCACCACACCCTTATAACTATTTATATGTCAAAACATACCCCTCAAAAGGTGAGGCATCATAGTGATGTCTCCCGTATTTCCTTAGAATCTTCAATTGAACAACTCTCCAATAAAATAGGGGCCATCCATAAACGGAGAATTGCAATCGAGCACCAAATCATAAACACTACAACCGGGATTTCAAATTTGAGAAACTTCATCAAGCTTAATCAACTGGAAAATCAAGAAAAACAATTGGTTACTAGGCTGGAGCAATTGAAATATTCACAATCGTTATTAACCCCCAAGCGAAATATCCCGTACCGGGAACAAGATGAGTTTGATGAGTGGAAAGTTGCAGAAAACGAAATGAAAGCATTGGAAGCAGAAAAAGCCCTATCAAAAATCCGTCAAACCCGCCAAAGTAAAGAAAACAATAAAGAAATGGATCGCTAATACAATGGAACCTAAAAACAAATCCGATCCCACTGTTGAAGATATGATGTTTTGGCTCATTCAGTAGCCAACCTCTGTAGGCTATTGCAAAGAAAAAGAATTAACAACACTTCAAACCCAAAAACAAAATACCCTTCACCAACTAACCGGGAGTAACCCCTCACAAAAACTAACCCTTCACAAAGAGTTGGAAAGCATTGCCAATAACGAGGCACACCTTCTACGGCAAGTGCACAATTTAAAGGCTTCATTGGAAGCGATTTAATTACAGTGCGGTATAGAACGCTACCCGGCAGATTTTGACACCAACATACACCCATCACCGCTTGATACCCTTCATAAAAACAGAAAAGAAAGGGACACCGATAGAGCTATAAGCACATTTCACAGTACAAATTTCTTCACCATTTAAATAGTTACAATAATGAATATCCAAAAAACCAATCCTATGGATGCGGGGCTTGAAGCCTTGCTGCGTAGGGAACTCGACACGATTAAAGAAAAATTTATTTCCGATGCAAACCATTTAGCGGTAAGTAACCTCCCCCGCGAAGGCGAAACCTTTTCCTTCTATTGGGCGGAACACCATAGCAAATTTGAGAACCTGATTACACTTATCAATCAACATCTGCAAAGTGATGCCTTGCTATTCGAGGTGCGCCAAACTACCGATGCGGCAAACAGCAATAAGCAAGATTTGCATAATTCCCGTAAAGAGTTAGAGGATGCCCTTACTGACCATTGCAAGGATATGCCACAGCCACCCGATTACAATCCTGCTAAACACATCGGTATTAAAACAACGGTTGCGGCCATCGCCTTGTTTGAAGGCCTGTATGCCGTCCCAATTTTTTCTCAATTCGGCCTCAACTGGATAGAGTCGGCAATAGCCGCTTCACTTTTGGCCGTCGCCCTCTCTTCCTATTACGATAGCGTACCTGCGGTACTGCGCCGTACACGTACCCCAAAAGAAAAACGCATTGTGTTTGCGATTATGTGGCTACTTCCGGTTGTCTTCTTTTATTTCATAGGCACGGGGAGAGCAGACTACTTAACACAACGTTCGCAAGAAGATGGTGGTGAAGGAATTATATACAGTCCGTGGTTGTTTATTGTTACCTCGGTAATAATGACTTCAATTGCTATGTTGCTATCCTTACTCCAACCGGATAAAGAAACCAAAACAAAATATACCAATTACAAAACAGCTCAGCGTAAAAAGAAGGAGTTGGAAACACAGCTTGAGGCAATTGAGCAACAGATAACAGCTGCCGATGTAAACTCCCGCTCAACGGCACTGTCAGCCGCACAAATCTACGAGTACGGCCATACCCTTGAGCAACAGGTAATCTCCTTTGCAAAGAGTGGTTTTGAGGACTATAAAAAGCGCATTGTAACCCGAAAGACAACACCAATCGGCCCATCCATTCAAGAGCCGTATCCCTTTCCATTTAAAACAAACTTCAACTACAAATCCACCACATCTAATGAATAAACTCATCCTCTTTGCAGTCATTGCAGCGATAGCAGCAGGTTGTACCCAACAACACTCGTCAGACTCCTTTGATATAGAACTGGTAGTGTTGGTCGATATTACCGACCAACACCTCATCTATCCCGACGCCATCACCTTGTTGGAATTTGCAGGGGTAACTGCGGATATATACGCAGGTGCGTGCATTACCGTAATCCCAATCACCGACGGGGATTATACGGAAGCAACTCTATGCAAACTGCCTAAAGAAAATCCGTTAACGGTGAACAAAGACCTGCGTAAGCAAAAAGTGAAGCAATTTTCTAAAGAGTTATCCGCACAATTGACCGTGCTTGCCAAACGCGATAGCATTAGGAAAGCGAAATCTATAGTTTTCAGAACTTGTGCCAAAGCACTCAATACACTCTCAAAAAAACCGGCATCACACAACGCACGCAAAGTCTGCATAATCTACTCAGACCTGCTCGAGCATTCAAGCGTCAGCCTGTACGATTCAAAGACTCAGGAACTATTAAATAAAGACCCGGAAGCCGTAGCGTCAGC
>WBUH01000032.1 GCA_008933805.1 Bacteroidota bacterium | reverse complement strand
ACTTTCACCCTCTAGAAAAAAAAATTAAATCCCCTATCTTTTGCTTTTAACATCTTTTATTTGCATATTTGATGTTTTTATAAAGCTTCGGATAGGTGTGCTTTGCTCATGCAGGGCACACACAGCGTGTATGTGGCAATAGCGGGTGAAGTGGTAAATCAAAGGTCTGTGCTTCTAAAAAACTTTGTGCTAAACGGACAGGAAAGTGCTTCTAATCCGCTACTGCACATACACGCAAACCGTTATCAGCAACCCTATCCGACAGAGCAACCCTAACCGCCAGACAAAAACCGACAGACAGTGCAATTTTCGGCAAAGCCGTTTGGCTATCCCTTCGCAAAATAAAAAGAGCTGCAAAGCCACCCATAAGCCGACCCACTTTTGCAGCACATTTTATTTTGCCCAAACGCACCAGTGCCACCCGACAGTTTTGTGCTAAACAGACAAATTTTTTACTTACATTTGCCCCGTGAAAAAAGTTTTGACACTCATATTCAGTTTCTACTTGTTGGCTTTGGCAGTTATGCCTTGCAGCGACAAGGAGGACTGTAAATATCAGAGTGCCGACCAATCCACTTTCGCAACAACAGACCACTCAGACCACGACAGCGACACCGAACATTGCTCACCTTTTTGTATGTGTGCTTGCTGCGGACAGACTTTTAGTAGTTCGTTTACTAATTGCAGTTTAGCCCTTCACGTTCCCGTTTCGTTAGACAAATTCCCGATTTACAACCCCTCATTTATTTCAGAGGTGTATTTGTCTATTTGGCAACCGCCAAAAATCAGTTAATGAATTTATGATGTTCTGCTAACGCAGAACAAAACAACCCTACTTACGGTGCTAACGCACCGCAAGTAATCATGTATTCATTCATTAAACTGATTAAAATAATGTTAGACAAAATAATTGCGTTCAGCATAAAAAATAAATTCATCATTGCATTGATGACACTTGCACTCATTGTTTGGGGAGTGTGGAGTGCAACCAAACTGCCTATTGATGCAGTACCCGACATTACCAACAACCAAGTGCAAATCATTACGGTTTGTCCAACCCTTGCAGGACAAGAGGTGGAACAGTTGGTAACATATCCCATTGAACAAAGCATTGCCAATCTTCCCGATTTGGAAGAGTTGCGGAGCATTTCCCGTTTCGGACTTTCGGTAATTACCGTTGTGTTTGACGACAAAGTGGATATCTACTTTGCCCGACAACTGATTAACGAACGACTAAAGGAAGCCGAAAGCAAAATCCCAAGAGGTGTCGGCACACCTGAATTAGCACCCGTTAGCACAGGTTTGGGAGAAGTGTATCAATACATCATTCACCCCAAAAAGGGAAGCGAAAGCAAATACACCGCTATGGACTTGCGGACAATGCAAGACTGGATTGTAGCCAGACAGCTTTACGGAACGGCAGGAATTGCGGAAGTAAACAGCTTTGGCGGACAACTAAAACAATACGAAGTTGCCGTAAATCCCGACAGACTTATTGCAATGGGAATAACAATTCCCGAAATTTTTACCGCCTTAGAAAAGAACAACGAAAACACAGGCGGAGCTTACATTGATAAAAAACCCAACGCATATTTCATTCGGGGTGTGGGTTTGGTCGGTTCATTTGACGACATAAAAAACATTGTAGTTAAAAACAATCCGAACAGCATTCCGATTTTGATAAAAGATGTTGCCGAAGTTCGTTTGGGGAGTGCAGTTCGCTATGGTGCAATGACCTACAACGGTGAGGTTGATGCAGTAGGTGGCGTGGTAATGATGCTGAAAGGTTCAAACAGTGCCGAAGTGGTAAGCCGTATTAAAGATAAAATGGCAACCATTCAAAAATCATTGCCCAAAGATGTAGTAATAGAACCATACTTAGACAGAACAGATTTAGTAAAGCGAGCCATCAGCACAGTAGAAAAAAACTTAATTGAAGGAGCATTAATAGTAATCTTCGTTTTAGTTCTGTTTCTTGGAAACCTTCGTGCAGGGCTAATTGTAGCTTCTGCCATTCCATTATCAATGCTGTTTGCATTGGGATTAATGAATGTATTTGGCGTAAGTGCCAACCTCATGAGTTTAGGAGCAATTGACTTTGGTTTGATTGTGGACGGTGCAGTAATTATTGTAGAAGCCACCTTGCACCATTTGGGTTTGCGAAAAACAATCGGCAAACTAACACAGCAAGAAATGGATGAGGAAGTTTTTCAATCAGCATCTAAAATCCGAAGCAGCGCAGCATTTGGCGAAATCATTATTCTCATCGTTTACATTCCTATTCTTACCCTTATTGGCATTGAGGGAAAAATGTTTCGCCCGATGGCTCAAACCGTTGGTTTCGCCATTTTTGGAGCATTGATTTTATCGCTTACCTATATTCCAATGATGTGTGCAGCGTTTTTACCAAAAACCATTTCGCACAAGCCAACCTTTAGCGATAGAATGATGAATTTCTTTCAACGCATTTATGCACCGCTTTTAGAAAAAGCCATCCGTTTCAAAAAAGTAATTGTAGTTGCAACCGTTGCAGTGTTTGCATTTTCTGTTTTCCTGTTTTCAAAAATGGGTGGAGAATTTATCCCAACCTTACAGGAAGGCGATTTTGCTTTTCATTGCATTTTACCGCAAGGCACATCACTTTCTCAAAGTTTGGAAACTTCTATGCAAGCATCCCGACTAATCAAAGAATTTGATGAGGTAAAAATGGTTGTCGGAAAAACAGGGGCAGCAGAAGTTCCCACCGACCCTATGCCACCCGAAGCCACAGACATGATGATAATTCTCAAATCTCCCGATGAATGGAAACGTGATATTTCTTATGATGAACTGGCAGAAGAAATTGAAGAAAAACTAAATACAATTCCTGGAGTATTTTTTGAAAAAAATCAACCCATTCAAATGCGGTTCAACGAACTAATGACAGGTATCCGCCAAGATGTAGCCGTTAAAATTTTTGGTGAAAATATGGACACTCTTTTAAGCTATGCCAATAAAGTAAATTCAGTTGTGCAAAGTGTAGAAGGTGCAACCGAACCAAGTGTTGAACGAGTGGCAGGACTTCCACAAATCGTAATCAAATACAACCGTTCGCAAATTGCCAATTATGGTTTGAACATCGAGGATATTAACCACATTGTAAGCACCGCTTTTGCAGGTGGTGGAGCAGGTGTAGTTTATGAAAACGAACGCAAATTTGATTTGGTGGTTCGCTTAGACAGCACACACCGAAACAACATTGACGATGTAAGCCATTTGTATATCCCAACTACAAACGGAACTCAAATTCCATTATCGCAAGTTGCCGAAATAAAAATGGAATTGGGTCCCGCACAAATAAGCCGTGAAGATGGTAAACGCAGAATTGTTGTGGGCTTTAATATTTCGGGCAGAGATGTAGCAAGTGTAGTTACTGATATTCAAAAGGAATTGAACGAAAAAGTAAAATTGCCTGAAGGCTATTATTACACTTATGGAGGAACATTTGAAAACCTGCAAGCAGCGAGCAAACGCCTTATGATTGCATTACCCGTTGCTTTAGCACTAATTTTTATGTTACTCTATTTCACATTCAGTTCAGTTAAACAAGCAGCCTTAATTTATACAGCTATTCCAATGAGTGCAATTGGTGGTGTATTCGCTTTGCTCATTCGTGATATGCCTTTCAGCATTTCGGCAGGTATTGGTTTTATTGCATTGTTCGGTGTAGCTGTCTTAAACGGAATTGTTTTAATCGGAACTTTTAACCAATTGGAAAAAGACGGAATGACTGACATTATCCAACGCATAAAAGAAGGAACAAAAATCCGTTTGCGACCCGTGTTAATGACCGCTACTGTTGCTTCTTTGGGATTTTTACCAATGGCACTTTCGCACGGTGCAGGAGCAGAAGTGCAAAAGCCTTTGGCAACTGTTGTAATAGGTGGTTTGCTTACAGCAACTTTCTTAACGCTTTTTGTTTTGCCTTTGCTTTATGTGATGTTTTCTAAAATCGGAAAACTGAAAAGTAAAGTTTCAGCAACAGCCATTTTAGTTTTTGCCTTGCTTTCATACAATACGGCAAATGCTCAAACGCCAACTGCAAAGACCATTTCCGTTGAAGTTGCAATAAGCACCGCATTGAAAAATAATTTAGAAATTCAATCGCAACAACTCAATGTGCAATCATCAACAACTTTGAAAAAATCAGTGTTTGAATTGCCTAAAACAAATATCAATTTTCAGTTCGGGCAATACAATAGCATCAATCAGGACAAGGCGTTTCAGGTTTCGCAAAGTATTCCGTTCCCTACTTATTATACTGCTAAATCAGGTTTGTATAAAGCCGAATTACAAAGTAGCGAATTGCAAAATCAAGCCACCGCCAGCCAAATAAAAGCACAGGTGCAATACTGGTTTTATCAGTTGCAGTATTTGCAAACTACTAAAAGGCAACTACAATCTTTAGACAGTTTATATAACGATTTTGTAAGTGCGGCAGCGTTGCGATACAAAACAGGCGAAACTAATTTGTTGGAGAAAACCACAGCCGAAACCAAGCGGGGACAGCTTTCTATTTTGCTCAAACAAAACGAAACAGACTTTGCAACAGCTTACAATTCCCTTAAAACGCTAATGAATACAAGCGAAGATTTTACAATAACCGTAAATGAAAATTGGCAACCGCTTGTTTTAAGCAGTTCGTTTGACACTACGCTTATTGCCAATAATCCATCACTTAAAGTATTGTATCAACAAGCTATAATTGCCGAACAAAACAAAAAGTTAGAAACCGCATCTACATTGCCTGATTTTAATGTGGGTTATTTCAACCAGTCGTTAATCGGAGTGCAAACAATCAATGGAGTAGATGTAAATTTTGACGGCAGCAAACGCTTTCAGGGTTTTAATGTGGGTTTAAGTATTCCGATTACGTTTTTCAGCAATGCTTCAAAAATAAAATCGCTTGACTACAAACAGCAAGCATTGCAAAAAGAAGCCGACAACGGGAAACTAATTTTACAAAACCAATTGCAAAATGCGTTTCAGCAATACAACCAAAATTTGTCGCAATACAATTATTACAAATCCACCGCTTTGCCAAATGCCGAAATAATTATCAGCACAGCAAAAGTGGGTTTCAAAAGTGGCGACATTGGTTATATTGAATACTTACAAGCCTTGCAAACCGCTACCGATGTGCAGTTAAATTATCTGCAATCGGTTAATCAAATCAATCAATCTATAATCAACATCAATTTCTTAACTAATAAATAAAATTTCACAGCAATGAACAACATAATCTTTATAGCAGCACTTGCAACATCATTAGTATTTGCATCCTGCAACAGCAATAAAACCGACATACAGGAAAAAGAAGCTGAACACCATGACGAACACGAAAATACCAACACGGCAACACTTACTGCTGAGCAAATGAAATCCATAAAAATTGAGTTAGGCAGCATTGAGAAAAAACAACTCACCGCTTCACTCAAAGCAAACGGTTTGCTCAGAGTTCCTAACGATAACAAAGCCAATGCAACCACATTGTTTGGCGGTGTGGTGAAAACCTTATTGGTGCAAATTGGAAACACTGTTTCCAAAGGACAGGTTATTGCAACCATAGGCAATACCAACTTCATTACCATGCAGGAAGAGTTACTAAACACCACTGCAAAACTGGAATTGGCAATATTGGAATTTGAAAGGCAGAAAACCCTGAAAGAAGGAAATGCTACGGCATTAAAAACTTTTCAGATCGCAGAAACTGAACTCAAAACCCTTCAAGCCAAACGTGCCAGTCTTGAAAGCCAGCTACACCTTGCAGGCATCAATACACAAAACCTTTCTGCCGAAAATATTCAATCAGTTATCAATGTTATCAGCCCAATAAATGGAACGGTAAGTGATATTTCAGTAAATATTGGCAGCTATGCAAACGCAAATACTTCCATTGCCGAAATAGTGGACAATAACCAGTTGCATCTTGATTTATATGTGTATGAAAAAGATTTGCAAAAACTCAAAGTCGGGCAAACCATACATTTTACACTCACCAACAATCCGGGTAAAGAATACGATGCAGATGTTTACGCCATCAGCAACACATTTGAGCAAAACACCAAAGCCGTTGCAGTTCACGCAATGGTAAAAGGAAACAAACAAGGTTTGATTGACGGCATGAGCATTACCGCATTGGTAAGTTTAGAAAACGCTACCGTTGATGCAGTGCCAACCAATGCCATTGTAAACCACGAAGGGCAGGACTATATTTTTATCGTTACCGATGCTCATAAAGAAGAAGAACATCATGGCGAAACCGAGACAGCCGAACACAAACACGATGAACACGGACACGAACACAGCGAAAAAGAAGAACCCGAACACAAGGAAGAAGGAACTACTTTTGAAAAAATACCAATTCGCAAAGGCACTACCGATGTAGGTTACAGCGAAATTACTTTACTAAAAGAAATTCCGGCAAATAGTAAAGTAGTTGTGAATGGAGCATTTTTTATTTTAGCTAAAATGAACAACAAAGGCGAGGCTCACGCACATTAAATAAAATATGGGCGGAGGCTTGATTTCTTTTTCCTCTATCAAAGAGGATTTTCATAGTCAGGTTCTCCCGCCCATCATGTTAAAATTCGAATAACTAATGAAATTTCCAAACAAAGACAAAAAATTTCTCATTCGTCTTTAACATTCCTTATCATAGTGTATACTACAAATTAAAAACACAACATGGATATAAAAATCGAATTATTTATCACCCTTCAGCTTTTAATTGCTTCTGCACTTGGAGCATTTATTGGTATTGAAAGGGAACGACACGGTGCCACAGCAGGGATTAGGACTTATGCAGCCGTATGTTTGGGTGCAGCTTTGTTTACGGCCATTGGAACACATTCTGTTGATGTTACCGCAGGAGCACGTATCGCTGCAAATATTGTAACAGGTATTGGTTTTCTCGGAGCTGGCATTATATACAAAGACAATACAAAAGGTATTACCCAGGGATTAACTACTGCATCATCAATTTGGGCAACGGCAGCAATAGGTGTAGCGGCTGCTTACAGTATGTTCATTATTGCAATATGCTCATCCATTCTAATTTATCTTTTACTTGCCTTGCATCATTTTGAATGGTATATAAAAATTAAGAAACGTTGGGAATTGAATAAAGAGCATAAACATGATGACAACACTACCCATTGTAATGAGGATTGAACAAATAAAAAATTTAAAACATTCATTCACATTCTTTAAAAATAAAAAAATCAAACAAATGAAACTACCAATCAACGACAAAAAATTTATCTTTCTTCTTTTGGCAATCGCGATAGTTATTGCCTTAGAAGTTTTATCCATCATCGGTATCAATATACCCATGCCGTATGCACCTTTTATATTTGCCATTTTTATTTTAGGAATTGGCTATGAGGTAATGTGGAGTGGCGTAAAGGCCATTTTCAAACTACAGTTCAGCAATATTAATTTGCTCATGCTTATTGCGGTAATCGGGGCATTTTATCTAAAAGAATTTCCCGAAGGGGCAGTATTGGTGGTTCTTTATGTTTTGGGTGAAAGGCTGGAAGATATTGGAATTGAAAATTCTAAATCAGCCTTAGATGAATTGGTGAGTAAAGCTCCAAAGACCGCTTTTGTAAAATCACTAAATGAAAATGTTTTGATTGATAAAATTGCAATCGGAACAATTATTCAGGTAAAGCCTGGAGAAATGATACCACTTGACGGTAAAATTATTTCAGGCGAAACAATGGTTGATGAAGCAGCCATTACAGGCGAACCAATTGCAAAAGACAAACGCACAGGCGACAATTTGTTTGCAGGAACACTCAACAAAAATGGTTTTATAGAAATGGAAACAACAAAACTTTCTGTTGATACCACATTCTCAAAAATCATTCGCCTAACATTTGAAGCAACGGCAAACAAAAGTGAAACACAAAAATTTATTCAGCAATTCGCTAAGTATTACACGCCTGTAATGCTTGCACTTTCCATTTTACTGTTTGTTGTTCCAGTTTTCGTTTTGAACTTAGATTTTAACCATTGGTTACAGCAAGCCATTACACTTTTAGTAATTGCTTGTCCGTGTGCATTGGTTATATCAACACCCGTAGCCATTTACGCAGCCATTGGAAACGCATCTGCAAAAGGAGCATTGGTAAAAGGCGGAAAATACATTGAGGCATTGGCAAACATCAAAGCAATTGCATTGGATAAAACACGAACCATCACTTTTGGAAATCCAATTGTTTCAGATATTTTCCCATTGAACGGAACAAGCCGTGAAGAACTTTTGGCTTGCACTGCGGGAGCAGAAATATTTTCCGAACACCCATTGGCGCAAGCCATAGTTGATGCAAGCCGCAAAGAAGGATTTGAACCGCACAAAACCGAAGCGTTTAAAAGTGTAATGGGCAAAGGAGCAACAGCAAAATGTTTGATATGTGAAGACGAAAAAATTTATGTAGGCAAATTAGATTTTATTCAAGAAACTCAAACCATAGACAACGAAGCAGTAAAAATTGTAGAGCAACTTGCAGCACAAGGCAAAACAAGTGTAGTAGTAAGTTTTGGCAATGGAGTTGCAGGAATTATTGGATTGATGGACGAAATAAAACCCGACAGTGCAGCAGCGTTAAAAGAAATAGATGCTTTGAACATAGAACCTGTAATGCTTACAGGCGACAGCGAAAAAGCAGCAAACTATGTAGCACAGCAAGTAGGCATCAAAAAAATATTCGGCAATATGCTACCCGAAAACAAAGCCGAAAAAATCAAAGAACTATTGCAGCAATATAAATTTGTAGCAATGGTAGGCGATGGCATAAACGATGCACCAGCCCTTGCACAAAGCACCGTAGGCATAGCAATGGGAGCAGCAGGAAGCGACACCGCCATAGAAACCGCAAACATTGCATTAATGAACGATAAACTTTCACTCATTCCGTTTCTCATTCGGTTAAGTCAAAAAACTTTACGAAGAATAAAATTCAACACCATCGGAGCGATAGCCGTAAAACTAATCTTTATCACACTTGCGTTCATCGGTTACAGCAATTTGGTTTTCGCCATAGCAGCAGACGTTGGAGTAACACTAATTGTAATTCTCACAAGTTTAAATTTGATGAAGTTTGAAAGTAAAATTGTAATCGGACAGTGAAACCTGCAATCGTAACGACAGTGCATAAAAAGCCAACGCATTTGCACTCACATTTGCTTTTGCCACCACCCACATGCAAACGCAGCAAAAGCAAAAGAGAGTGCAAGCAACCGCACCCGTTCGCAGCAGACAGACTTTGCAAAACCTCACCGACACTACCTCGGACGGACAGAAGGGCAGCTGATAATCGAGTAGATGGCTCCGCCAGATAAACTGACGGAGTGCACCTCTCACACCACCGTACGTACGGTTCTCGTATACGGCGGTTCGCAAAATGATGGGTTAAGTTCTAGGTAAACATCCAACATGGC
>WBUH01000031.1 GCA_008933805.1 Bacteroidota bacterium | reverse complement strand
ATCTATCTCTTTCCTAAAGTGGGCTATCTCTTTTAATTTCTCTTCCAGCTTATCGGGTTCAACAAGACCTTCGTACATCTTCACCAACTCCATAATATCAGTAATATCCCTGTGTAGGGGCTTAATGTTTGAAGTAATGAAGTTAACAGGGTTATTAATCTCGTGGGCAATACCCGCTGTAAGCTGACCTAACGACGACATCTTTTCTGCATCAACCAGTTTTGATTGTGCATTTTTAAGATTATTCATCGCTTCGTGTAATTCAGATGTACGCTCGTTTACTCGTGCTTCCAATATCACGTTTTGTTCACGCACAATACGTTCGTTTTCTTTAACAGCTTCAATGGCTTTGCGTTGGTTCTCGTTGTTTTCCCGTGTAAGCAGGTTTATTTTGTTTGCCAACGCTATAGAAAGTAAGGCAACTTCGAGTGCCGAGCCAACAAGCAGTGTACTATTGGTGAACAGGTTGTATGAGAATACCCCAAAGTTCATCATTACATAGATGAATATACCCACCATTAACGAACCCCAAGCTATCAAATAAAAGCCTGCTGCCGGAAACCCTTTACGGTAGATGTATATGGCTGTTGCCAATATATATATAGCCACTAGTGATTGAGTACCTAATATCATACCGTAGGTGGTACTGTGTACACCCGCAAGGCTCATTACAATAAATACAAGGTATAGTGCTGAAAACACGTGCAACCCTTTGTGAAAGCGAGGGGCGTTTTCTTTAGTGTGCAAAAACACCTTTAAGAACTCAATACCGGCAAGACTAACCAAACAGGTAAAGATAAAAATACTATTGTGCGCCAACCACGATGAACCCGGCCATATATACTGAAAGGCATAACCTTGCAAACTTGCTTGGGTAAGTCCCACAAACAACGTATGCAATACATACCACAAATAGCTTTTATCACGTGTGCTGATAAGTACAAACAGGTTGTAAAAGAACATAACAAGGATTAGCCCTGCGTATGCTCCAAACAAAACACGCTTGTTGTCTTGGCTTTCAAAAAGTAATTGGTCTTTACCAATGTACATGGGTAGCAATAATTGCTCGCCGCTTTTAATACGCATATAATACGTATGCACACCGGGGGTTTCGTTCAAATCAAATACAAACGATTCTTCTTGGTATTTTCTGGCTTTAAACGGAAAACGCTCGCCGTATTCAATAGCTGCGTACTTACCCGAACTGTCTTTGTAATAAAAGGTGATTTCATCCAACAAAGGTTCTGCCACGTTTAGTAACAGTCTTTTTAAGCCCTTGCTGTTATCAACACTAAGCTTCATCCAAAAAACAGACGATGAAGTGTTAAGATTGGGTACCTCTTTGCCTAATGGGGCAAAGTTAGTGGCACCTTGTACTTGGTCAAAAGTTAGTTGGCCTGTTTTATCCTCCAGCACATACAGGTACTCCCCAATCAGAGCAGGTTCCTCAGTTGCAGGATAAGCTTCCTGCCGGGTTTGTGCCTGTATAGCACAAGCAATAAGAAAAAAACTAACGAACCACAGACCTGTTAATATCTTCTTGCACATGAAACGGTAACGGGTTTATATTTTTTAATTTAAGGTCAAATTCTATCTTCAGCGGGCCGCGCGATGTTTCTTCAGTAATTGTTTGGTGTAAATTTTCGCGCAACTTCAAAATATTATCTCTGTGTATTGCATCCGCTGTAGCTAGCTTTGCTGTATCGCGTACCACTATAGAGGTGGCAATAAGATCAATTTTGGGATAAAAGAAAGTACCCCTGTTACCTAATCCCATTTCAATTACAAACCCTTTTTCAACGCTTATTTTTAACGTATGCTCAGCACAAAGTGCAAACAACGTACTTAGTTGAAGCTGGGTGATAATGGCAATACCTGCCCACATAAGGTAAGTAGTTCCTACCCCGTATCCTGCAACTTCGCGGGCGTTCCACAAACCGCACAACTCACCCGCACCGTTTTCCGCAAATTTTTTCACAAAATCAAACACATTATCTTCAACCTGTCCGATGGCTACTTCCATCGGAAGGGGGATTGTACCGTTTGATACATGCACACGTATACCGCCGCAAATAAGTCCGTCAGGAGCTTCAGCCATACACACATACACATCGGGGTTTCGCATCCACTCATCATTGGCAGATGTAACTTTAGTTACCCCGTAAGCATTAAGCACATTAGCATGCCCTTCGGCAAACTTTTTACAAGCTTCAGGCTCATCAACAGCCCTAAAGGCCCTTATTTTTATTTCGCTAATCAACGTTATTATATATAAAATAATACTTCACTTAAATTTCTACGCAGTGCCTTCACTTTAGGCTCATCGGCTCTGCCCAGCCTAAACATAAATATATGCCCGCCGGTTTCAAAACCGGGCAAAATAAGTTCGTATTCTTTCATTAAAGGTGATAATTTATCCATATCCTGTGTAGTTAGCCCTACACCTTTGCCTTGGGTTAATCTCCTAAATAAAAACAAAGGTACTGAAAGTGGTTGAAAAGCATAGCCAAGTTTTGTCGCTGTTAGCCAAGCCCTTTGCACAGCCCTACCCCCCATTAAGTAGTCAGCGGGCGTATTTGCTGGCATAGTGATAAGTGCCATTGCTGAAGCTGTATCGGTAACTTTTTTTGTTAATTTTTCAAAAGCAGCCCCTTTACCCCAGTCGCTAAGCAGCTTTATGGCTCTGTAATCTTTGGCCATTGTAAATCCAACAGCTTCAGATTGCGTTGCACCTGCGGTAGAAATATCAATTCCATCGCGTGTGCGTTCGGCTTCTTCAGCACTCCACCTCATTTCTTCAAAAAACGTATTGAAATGCCCTTGGGCGTGCATCATACGAACTTTGTCAGCTTTTGCAACTACACTACCAAGTTGGCTAATCTGTTCTCTATCGGTTATAAAACTAATACCTGCACCTGATATTTTTGCAATTTCTTTCTTAAAAAATTCTTTATCCCCTTCTGCAAACGCCACATAATGTCCTGCATTACGATTGGTAAGTCGAGTGGCAATATACTCTGAAAGCCCGTCGCTAGTAGGGTTATCCTTTTGCAAACCAATGCCGGCAATCAAATGATTTTGGGCACCTAAAGGAAAGTATTCAACATTGGCAGTATAGCCCAATGATTTTGCCTTTAAATCAAAATTTTCAATCGCGGCACCTAATCCAACGTACGAACCTAAGTTATTATAATCCAATAACGAGAACGAATAGTGCTCATCGTGGAATAAATAAGCCCTTCCATCTTTGTAAGCCCACTTCCAGGGCTGCACATTACCACCCGAAGGTGCCAGGCAAGCCGCTGCAATTATTTCTTCAAGGTCGTTCTTTCCAACTTCAATTGTTGGAACTTTTGAAGCAGCTTGTGTTAATGCTTCTTTAATGTCCCCGCTGGTTAGCGCAGCTGGTTTTTCGGGCAACGGAGCCGGTTTATCCAACGGCTCTTTATCACCTACTAATTCATCCAAGTCAATATAATACCTGCCCGATTCGTGGTACTGATCCAGCAAAATCCGGCGGCATACATCACCTCCAACCGCTCCGCCCAGTATCACTGAGGTAGCCAATTGTGGCCACGTGTTTATCGTTTCTTCTACCTCCATCATAGATGCCTTCATGCGCGGCGAAATCTTTTCGGCACCAATCATCGGCAAAATGTAAGGTATCTTTTGCTCATTAGTAAGCCCCTTAATATCCTTGGGGTTTAAGTCACCCACCAACCCATGCAGTATCGGGCGGTTAGGCTCTCTGTCAAAACGCTCTACATCCAGCAACCCTCTGTCACTGGTATCCATCACCACCGGCACACCCAATTCGCGGGCTTTGTAACGTGCCAGTATCTTCATATCCAATCCGTCACACTCATCTACCAAAATATCCAATTTTCCACCTTCTGTAAAAAAGCGGTCAATATTCTCTTCGGTTAAACCATCATCAAATAAGGTAACTTTCAAAAACGGGTCAATCTCAGCAATTTCTCGTGCTGCCATCACCACTTTTTTAAGTCCCATATTATGTAACGGAGTACGTATACGGTTAAGGTTGCTTAATTCTAAATCATCAAAATCGGCAAGACGTAACTCACCAAAGCTACGCTCCATAGCTAAGGTAAGAGCTATAGACTGGCCCACTGAAAGACCAACAATGCCTATTTTTTTTGTTCCGAGTAAATCACGCTCTTCACGTGTAATTTTATATTGGTTACGATTTGTGCGTACCTCAATAAACTCTTGTTCATCCAGTAAATGAACCAACCTACGCGACCATGGATAAAACACCCACACTCCATAATGTTGTATATTTGCACCTGCAAGATGCTTTTCAACACCTTGGTGTAATTCTTCTTTACTTAATTTGCGGGAAGGGTGCAAACTTTTAATAAGTTCGCATAATTGTGAGTGTATTGTGTCAAAAACAAAAATATTGGTATTTTTGATAAGAAATTGGTTGAACACATCAATTTCATTTTCAGTACGAAGCCTGAAAAATATTGTAGAATATGAAACATCGTCGGCTAAGGCTGGTAATTGGATGTTTGATTTCATTTGCAGGTGCAATATAAATTTTTTTAAAGAAATATTTTAAATTTTAAATACTTTTATTGAAATTTACGCTCGAAAAATACACATGGAAAACGAGAAGATTAAGATACTTTATGTAGATGATGAGGTTGGAAATTTAGTGGGTTTTAAATCTACTTTCCGTCAGTTGTATGATATTAAAACAGCAGTATCTGCAAAGGAGGGCATGGAAATTCTGGATGCCAACCCGGGTATTGAAATTATTATTACCGACCAACGGATGCCTGAAATGACGGGTGTTGAATTTTTAACAGCAATTAAGGATAAACACACTGAACCTATCCGTATTTTATTAACCGGTTATACTGATTTTTCGGCACTTGTAGAAGCTATTAATAAAGGTCAGATTTATCGTTATTTACAAAAACCATGGAACGAGGACGAAATTAAAGTAGTGGTGAACCAAGCCTACGAAATCTTCGACCTTCGTCGCAAGAACCGCGAGCTAATGAAGAGTTTAGAGAGGGCTAACGAGCAGCTTGAATTTTTACTACGTCAAAAACTTATCTCATAAGCAATATTATCATAATCGCTTATTAATAAAGATTTTATTTAAAAAACGTGACGCAATAAATTGCGCCACGTTTTTTGTTTTTAAACACCCTTGTTTTACTCACCTGTACATTAATCTAAACAGTTGTTGTTAACTATAATTGTTACCTGTGCTCCATTCGGCTTACTTTGCCTTAAACATTAACTTGTATGAAAAAAATACTTTGGGTGGCTCTAATAGCATCAATGGCATCGTGTGTGCCGCTGCGCAAACATCAAGATTTGCAAAAGGCATACGATGACGCTGCCGAAAAAAACAAGAACTGTAACACCCAGTTAGAAACCGCCACAACTGAGAATAAGGTGTTGAAAGAAGAAAACTATGCACAGCAAAAGCATATTGGCAGATTGGTAATTGATTCTACCGAAAATGCTACCCGTTTACAACGTACCCGCGAGGATTTAGAACAACTAAAAAACTCGTACGAAACCCTGCAAAAAAATACCGAAAAAGAAAACCAAAAATTGGACAGGGAATTGAAAGACCTTGAGACAAAACTGAACAAAAAAGAGGTAGAATTGAACAAAAAAGAGCAGGATTTAGCAGATAAAGAGAAATCAATTACAGAGTTACAACAAAACCTAAAACAGAAAGAAACGAAGGTTAATGAACTACAATCGATACTAAACACAAAAGACTCTGCTGTAAATGCACTTAAAAATAGTTTAACAAAAGCCTTGCTTGGCTATAAAGACCAAGGGCTTACCGTTACCGTTAAAAACGGAAAAGTGTACGTATCAATGGATGAAAAGCTACTGTTTGCCAGCGGTAGCATTGTGGTTGACAAAAAGGGTAAAGAAGCTCTGCTTGAATTTGCCAAAGCCATCAACAGCCAACCCGATGTAGGCATAATGATTGAAGGCCATACGGACAATGTACCTATGAAAACAGCCCAGATAAAAGACAATTGGGATTTAAGTGTGCTTCGCGCCACCTCAATAGTACGAATTTTGGCTGAAGACGGTAAAATTGACCCTGCCCGTATTATTGCTTCAGGCCGTGGTGAGTTTTCTCCCATTGCTGAAAACAAGAGTGCTGAAGCCCGCGCAAAAAACCGCCGTACAGAGATTATCCTAACTCCTAAGTTGGATGAGCTTTTCCAAATCTTAGGCAACTAATACTCATACAATATCAACTCAAAACAAAATATACAGCCCGGCCCATTAGGTCGGGCTTATTTGTTTGTATAAATTTGCCATTAGTGCAACCCAAAAAAATAAAAGTACTTTTTTTACCTGCTTGGTACCCGCACAAAAACGATAGCATGGCCGGGTTGTTTGTAAAATACCATGCCTTTGCCGTTTTAAACTTTGCCGATGTTGCCGTGTTGCACATAACACCAGATCCTAATCAGAAAAAGGGAATTGAATATAATTACCACATTGAGGGACAGCTAAAAACTGTAATTGCCTATATACGCAAAAACGGTACAATTGATAAATACCTATACCCATTGCGTTATTTATGGGCTACTATAAAAGGTTATGGCTTGATAAAAAAAGTATTTGGCAAGCCTGATATAAACCACGTACATATACTTACCCGCAGCGGATTATGGGCACTTTATAAAAAGATAACCACCGGCACACCTTATATTATTACTGAACATTGGTCGAGGTACTTACCCCAAAATAGCGGTAGTTATAGCGGAACATTGCGCAAATGGCTTACCCGCAGAGTGGCTAAAAACGCCTCAGCCATTACCACAGTATCTACCCATTTGGGAGTGGCCATGCAACAGCATCAACTTACTAATAAATACCTGCAAATATCAAACGTGGTAAACGTAGGTTTCTTTAGTCCGTTAAATCCTAAACCGCAAAATCCAAAACCTGTTTTATTGCACGTATCTTGTTTTGACGAAAAGCCCAAAAACGTTAAAGGAATTTTAGATGCTGCAAAACAATTAACCCTTGAAGGCTTTGAGTTTGAACTGCGTTTAGTGGGTGACGGAAAGGACCACCAAATGTGCGTGGACTACGCTAATGAACTAGGGCTAACCAATGTAGTTTTTACAGGGTTAAAAACCGGAACTAATTTATTGGCCGAGTACCAAAAAGCAGATGTATTTGTTCTTTTCAGCAATTTTGAAAACCAACCCGTAGTTTTGATTGAAGCCTTTGCTTGCGGATTACCTGTTATAGCTACTAAAGTGGGCGGCATACCCGAAATTGTGCAACCTGAACGTGGTATTTTGATTGATGCAAAAGACAAAAAAGCATTGATTGACGCGATAAAAAGCAGCATTCTTCATCCTGAACAGTTTAACAAAGCTGCGATGCAACAATACGCGCACGACAACTTTAGTTATGAAGGAGTGGGGCGCAAATTTTTTGAAGTGTATAAACAAACCCTAAACTTATAAACCAATGGAGGCACCCCGCACCTTATCCTTTGGTATTTTATGCAATGGCACTACATTTCCCCAGTGGCAGGCTGCGGCTTTGCAGTTGCTTTTAAACAACCCCGCTTGTAAATTAAAATTGGTAGTGGTGAACACTAATCCTTCACCCAAAAAAAACATATTTAAGAAGCTGTTTTCGCGCACTTTGTTGTTTACTCAGTATGAGAACCGATTTCTAAAAATACCCGCCCTCAAAAAAGTTGATTTACAACAAGCTTTTACACAATGCACAGTTTTACAAGCTACAACGCTGAGAAAGGGGAGATTCAGCCATTACTTTAGTGCTGATGATATTGAAACCATAAAAGGCCACGAGCTTGATTTTATAGTTCGATTTGGCTTTGGGATTATTAAAGGTGATATTTTAACCGCTGCCAAATACGGGGTTTGGAGTTACCACCACGGCGACGAGATTAAATTTAGAGGCGGACCCGCAGGTTTTTGGGAGATTTTTAACCGTTCGGCCGTTACATCGGCCATTCTTCAACAACTCACCCCTACCCTCGACGGAGGAAAAGTTTTGAAGAAAGGATATTTTAAAACCATCCACCATAGTTATCCCGAACAGTTAGACACCTTATTAAGTCAAACTTCAAGTTGGCTATTGCAGGTTGCCCTTCAAGTAGCACATTCTAATAAGTTGCCTGAGATTCCTTCTGAAACGAAAGCCGAAAAACTGCACAAAGCTCCCGGAAATTTGGCGTTCAGTTGGTTTTGGGTACTAATACTGGTTAACAAAATCCGTTTTAAACTGAACAACTTATTTAAGGTTGAAATTTGGAACATTGGCACTTTAACAAACACAATTGAGGAGGTTGTTGAGGGTAAGAAACTATCGATAAAATGGCTACCCGGACACAAACCACAAAGCCTAACCTACCGTGCCGACCCTTTTGTATTAACCGAACCCGGTCGTGAAGTATTTCTGTACGAAAAGTTTGATTATCATACCCATAAAGGCCATATAGAAGCGATAGAGCATTATCCGCTCACCAACACCTATACTCAAGAAAATATAATTATTCCACCGGGTACACACCACTCCTACCCTTTTGCATTTGAATACAATAACACAAGGTATTGCCTGCCTGAGAATTTTGAGGCAAACAACGCCGTATTATATTTAATGAATAAAAATAATGATTTGAAAAAAGTATCGGTAGTATTGGGTGGAATACCCGCTGTTGACCCTACTTTGGTGTATCACGACGATACATTTTGGCTGTTTTTTACGTTGAAAAATGCATTACCCAATGCCCAACTGTTTATTTATCACAGTGCCGCCATTGAAGGTCCTTACGAACCTCATATTTTGAACCCCGTAAAAACAGATATTTCATCAGCAAGACCTGCCGGAAACTTCTTCCGATATAAAGGTGATTTAATTCGGCCATCTCAAAACTGTACCCACACCTATGGCGGCAGTTTGGTGCTTAATAGGGTTATTAAACTCAGTAAAACTGACTATGTTGAAGAAAAACTAACCGAAGTGATGCCTTTTGACGAAGAATACAATAAAGGCCTGCACCATTTAAGCGTGGCAGGCAATGTATTGGCAGTTGATGGAAAAAAATATATCTTTTCACTTTCCCTATTGTTAAAAAGGCTACAGGGCAAGTAATGAAAATACAGATACTGGTTACTTTTTTCTCGCGGTTTGGCAGTGCAGCAGCCGGCTTTGTTATCGCCATCCTGCTCTCTCAATTCTTAGGTGCCGAAGGAAAAGGACAAGCCTCGTTACTTATCCTAAATATTTCATTTATCAATTTACTTACCAACGTTATGGGAGGCTCGGCGGTTGTGTTTCTGGCACCCCGCTATTCTGCATTCACACTTCTTGTTGTTTCGTATATCTGGGTGCCTGTGTCAGCACTGCTACTATGGGCACTTTATATGGTTTCGGGATATACCTTCACTTCTCTAAACCACCACACATTTATACTGGCAACCTTATTAGGCTTTTTCCAAACCAATACCAACCTGCTACTGGGCAAAAAACAAACGCATACCTTTAATATTCTTAGTTTAGCACAAGTACTATTAACCTTAACTTACCTCTTAGTTGCTTTATACAGCCCTGTAGCGTCAAAAAATTACAATCAATACGTTTATGCGCTGTATTGCGGCTACGGACTATCCTTTATTGCCAGTTTATATTATGCCAATAAAGAAATCAACGAATATCTAGTAGCTGATGTAAAAGAAGTAATCAGTAAATTTATTAAGCACGGTGGCTATCTCCAGCTTGCCAATTTGGGACAACTGCTTATATACCGTGCCAGTTTTTATATTATCGGCTATTATCACCAGCTCCCCCCTTTAGGCATCTATTCTAACGCAATAGCTATCGCTGAATCCATTTGGATTGTGAGCAGAAGTATTTCTACGGTTCAATACGCTGAAGTTGCCAATGAAACCGACATTAAAGTGTCCATGCAAAAAACAGCCCGACTAAGGTGGATAAACGTTGCCATTGCAACTGGTCTTACCTTACTCGTTTGTTTACTGCCTGACGGGCTATATACACTTCTATTCGGTAAAGAATTTAAAGGTTTGCAAGAAATCATCTGGTGGCTTGCGCCCGGTATATTGGCCTTCTCCTATTACACTATCACCACCCACTTTTTCGCGGGCATCGGTAAAAACCACTACAATACCATCATATCCTTCACTGGTTTCGGGCTCACTGTGGTTTTAGGCATGATACTCATCCCAGCATACAGTGCCATAGGTGCTGCCATCACAGCATCAATGGTGTATTTACTCAATACCCTCCAAGCTGAATATTATTATAGAAAGCTAAGTAAGGGGTAAAAATCAACCTGCGAAGCTGTTAATTTCATTGAGATTGCATCCATCCCGATACATCCCTTATCCCTATTAACCAAAATCAACAATAAGAGTGATTAATGCAACAGCTATCAGGCTATAAGTATAACGCTTTAGAGCCCCATCCCTCTTAC
>WBUH01000030.1 GCA_008933805.1 Bacteroidota bacterium | reverse complement strand
GTTACCCCTCCCCCGTTTCCGCAGGTAAACTTTTCAAGCGGCTATAGTGCAGCATTTCCAATTGACGGAGTACCCAATCTTAGCATTAATTGGCAAACCGGTTTATTACAGCTAACCCCCACAAGGCAAGGTCAATTTGTAATCGGCATTTTGGTAAAAGAATACCGCAAGGGTGTTGTGGTGGGCATTACCCGTCGTGATTATCAGTTTAATGTGCTCAACTGCCAGTTTAAGGTAGTATCCACCTACAAAACCAACGATAGTGCTTGCGGCTATAAAATGAATTTTAACAACAACAGCAGCGGTGCTAAAAGCTTTAAATGGAATTTTGGCGACACGCTTACTGAGTATGACACATCGAGCCAGCAAAGCCCTGAGTACACCTACCCAGGCGCGGGTACCTACAGCGTAAAACTGATTGCTTGTGACGGAAATTGTTGCGACTCTACAATCAGTACAGTAACGGTATTAGAACCTTTGGGAATTGACATTGGCAAAGACACTACGTTTTGTACTGCACCCTTCAGTTACACAATAGACACTAAAGACACTGTTGCCAAGTACTTATGGAGCACAGGGGATACAACGCCGGTAGTTGAATTCTCACAACCGGGTACGTATTGGGTAAAGGCCAGCAGGTGCAATACGGATTACGACACCATTACCCTTTCGATACAAGACTTTAATGATTTTACAATACCCAATGCGTTCTCACCAAACGACGACGGTTACAACGATCTTTATCCCTTGATGGACGGCAGGGTTGAGAGCTACGATATCATCGTATATAACCGTTGGGGAGAGAAGATGTTTGAAGCCAAAGATAACGGGCTGTGGGACGGCAAGTTTAAAAACCAGGAAGTGCCGCCCGGCGTGTACTTTGTGCTGCTGAAATACAAAGATTGCCGCACACCCGACGGGGTTGAAATGCGCGGCACTGTGACCCTGTTCAGGGAAACGAAATAACCCTGCCCGTTATGGGTTTCTGATAAATATACTTACGTAGTTATCCGTGCGGTTAGTTACTTTTTTACGTTCATGCAAAGGCTCCTGCAGGGTATCCTTCAATAACTCGTTAATCACTTTCACAATGTTAGTTTCTGTCTCTTCAAACCGTATCTCGTTTTGGTACACTTGGTAACCACTCTGGCTGTTTTTTAATTTGGGCAGTACTCTAAGTTTCACTTCGTAATCATTACCCAGTTTTTTCTGCACCAATTCAGCCACTCTTTTAGATTTTTCCTGTGTTTCCTCCAGATAAAATACATCTACCCTTACTTTGGCAGTAGCACTCGGAGCCATTTTCAATACCAGTTGTTTTTCGGCTTCCTCTTCGGCAAAAACCGTTGCAGTGGTTAAGTTTCTGTCTATCTCTTCTTTCAATTCGCCTTTGTTTAGTGAGTTTGCAAGCGTTTTAAGCAATGCGTTCCTAAAATCCTCATCATCCTTTAACATTTGTACTACAAACTCATACACCGTTTGCTGATAGGCCTCGTCTTTTGATTTAACCGCCTCTTTCACCTCGCTGAACAACTTAAACTTCAACTCACGAACGAACTCTATATCGCTGCGGTCAAGCTGCTTTTCCCGTTCAACAATAGAGATAGAATCTAATTGGGCTTTCAGCTCTTTTGATTTTACATCGAGTTGAGTGGCTTTTGAATTTGTGAAAATCCCTATTACTGTAGTAAAGACAAGCAGCACAGGCATGACAAGGTTTTGGACTATCTTGTTAATCTTTTCCATTATTGATAAACTATGTACCAAAACTATCAAATAAGTTTAACATTTGTTTACGCTTAATACGTAGTGTCAATCCGTATTTTTTTGTAGCATTGAAACATGAAAGACTTTATACAGGTTACCGTTGATAAAAACTCAGGCAAAAAAGGGATTATCAATATCCATGCAATTGCCTTTGCTGAACCTTTTCCTACCGACGAAGGAGCTACGACTCTTTACCTTAGCGCAGGTGCACAATCGGGCGGCAATTTTCAAGTGGTGGTTGATGAACCGCTTGAAACCGTTGTGAAACTTATTCAACAGGCCCAGTAGCTATTCTATCACCTTCAATCCATTGTTTAAACATCAACCCCGCTGTTTTAACAAATAAGCTGTATTTTGCGGCCGTAAAATTTAAGAACACATATAAAATGAATACTAAAAAATTACTTTCACTTGCTGCTGCTGCATTGCTTGTATGCTCTGCTGCTACAGCGCAAACCCTTAAAACTCCCGCACCAAGTTCAACTCAAGAGTTTAAACAGGATTTTGCTTTAGGTCAAATCACCGTTAACTACTCACGTCCAAGCGCAAAAGGCCGTACTGTATATGGCGACTTAGTTCCTTACGGAAAAATTTGGCGTACAGGTGCTAATGCTGCTACCAAAATCACTTTTACCGATAAAGTAAAAATTGAAGGTAAAGAAGTTGCTGCCGGTACTTATGCTATTTACAGCGTGCCTAACAAAGACAGCTGGGATGTAATGATTTACAACGATTTGAAATTGGGCGGTAACGTAGCTGAATACAAAACCGAAAACGAAGTTGCCCGCGTAACTGTAAAACCAACAACTACAGCTGATAAAACTGAAACGTTTACTATTAACATTAACAACGTTCGTTCTGATTCTGCTAACCTTGAATTGGTTTGGGAAAACACCAAAGTATCGGTATTGATTACTACTGAGATTGATGAAACCATCATGAAGAACATTGACAACGCTATGAACGTTGACAGCCGTCCTTACTTTGCTGCTGCCCGTTACTACTACGAAAACAACAAAGACATGAAGAAAGCATTGGAATGGGTAAACAAAGCTGTTGACCAGAACCAACAAGCATTTTGGATTGTATTGTTGAAAGCTCGCATTGAATTGAAACTTAACGATAAAAAAGCTGCTATTGCCAGCGCTGAAAAAACCAAAAAACTTGCTTCAGAAGCTAAAAACGATGACTACGTGAAAATGGCTGATGAAGTGATTAAAGAAGCTAGCGCTAAGTAATCTATAGCTGTATCAAAAAAAATTAAGCACTGCCAATGGCGGTGCTTTTTTATTTATATCCTGCACTAACTATCTTGCAGCAACAAACTAACCCGCATGAAACGTTTTGAACTGGCTGATTTTTTAAAGGGGTATTCTATTTTCACCATCATCATTTATCACTACCTGCAAACATTCAGCCTGCCGCCGTTGGCTGCAAAAGCCATAAACATTGGCGGAACGGGAGTACACAGTTTTTTGCTAATCTCAGGTTTTGGATTATACCTTTCATTTCAAAACAAGCCGTTAGGGTTCGCACAGTTTATCAAACGCAGGCTGGGCAAAGTGTACCTGCCCTATATAATCGTAGTTATACTTTCCGCCATCATCACTCTTTTCATTCCCATTTACCAAAGCTCTTGGTATGCACTGGGTGGTCATGTGTTGTTATACAAAATGTTTGATAGTAGCATTATCGGCTCCTACGGCGGTCAGTTTTGGTTTGTATCCACCATTATTCAATTCTATCTTGTGTTTCACGGTTTGGCGTGGCTAAAACGCAACACAAGCAACACACTGTTTATCGGTATTGGGTTGGTGGCAAGTATCGGCTGGGCGGCTTTGATTGTGTACATCGGTAAATCAGAATTGGCCAGCTACAACCGCTTCTTTTTGCAGTATGCGTGGGAGTTTATGCTGGGCATGGTATTGGCCGCTATGGTAAACAACAATACCCTTGATAAAATAGCCGGTAAACTTACTAAGTGGCATTATTTATTAATTGGTGCAGGCGGTATGGCTTTATACGTGGGTATGGCTTTAAAACTGGGCTTTATAGGCCAGTTGTTTAATGATATTCCTGCACTTACCGGATACAGCTTTATTGCTATTTTTATTTACAAGTTGCAACTAAAACCCGTTAACCAATTCTTTATTTACACAGGAGAGATTTCGTACCCGTTGTTTATCATCCACATACTGATAAATATGCTGGTAGTATACTTTTTTACGCAATACGGATTCGGCGCGCCTACGGTAATTACCCTGCTGCTTTCGTTAGGCATTACCTACCTGGCCTCGCACTGGTACAACAAGTTGGTGGCCGTTATTTACAAGTGGCTGGGGATATAAATCCCGTTGTTTCAGTTACTCTTTTATAAGCTTTTGAGTTTGCGTACCCCCCTCGTTGATAAGGCGTAAGGTGTACACACCTGTTGAAAGGTGCTGTATTGAAAACTCCTTTATACCTGAAACTTGCGATTGCAAAACAATACGTCCGTTTATATCGGTTATCAGTAGTTGCCCCTCCCCTTCGGTAAACAATACATTGTTTGCAGGATTGGGGTATATTTTAACTACGCTTTGTTTGCTTGGCTCATTAACAGAAACAGGTCCGTTAGGGCAAAAAACATCTTTCAACAGCCCCCACAACTCGTTATCAAATGATGAAACTGCGGCTACGGGTTGTCCGCTATCATTGCCCATGCGCACAATCACCATGTCCATGCTGGGTATCACGTACAACTTTTGGTCGTTCTTTCCCAAAGCTGCAACCATATCTGCGGGAGCGTTAGGCACTAAAGGTCCGTTGAACGTAAGCTGCACATCAGGTATTTTATAGGTTGATTTACCATTTAACCACCACAAATACCCGTACGAAGGGTTGATACTCTGTGAAGTGTTGGTGGCAGCTTTTAGATAATTAGTATCAGGCAGTACAACTGTATTGCCCCATTTGCCTTTATTTATCATTAACGACCCAAAGCGAGCCATTTCACGGGGACGGCTGTAAAACACACCATCGTACCAAAGACCTTGTATTCCGGTGGTATTGCGCAGTTTTAACACCGTGTATTGATTAATGTTAAATCTGGTGGCACTATCCAGTATTTCGTGCAAAATGCGGTAGGGAGCGTTGTGGTAAGCCCAGCGTGTGCCCGCATCGGCTTTGTATTGCAAGCACGCAGGCTCCATGCAATTGTCGGGGTCAGGCACCTGAGGAGTTGGGGCAATTACATCATCTAGCCCTGTAGTCATGGTAAGGTGGTGCCAAAGAGTAATCTTGTCTTCTTGCTGAGGAGTGCAGCTTGTCCAGCCTTTGCCTAAAAACTTGCTGGTGGTATCGCTTATGCTCAATTTACCGTCTTGCTGTGCCATGCCTACCAAAAATGCAGTTAGCGTTTTACCTGCTGAAGCCCAATACCAAGCCGAATCTTGTGTGAAAGCATCAAAGTACTTTTCTACGGCTATTTTACCGCCTTTAAGTATGATAAAGGCTTTGCTATCCTTGTAGTCAAGGTATTTATATACCGTATCCAACCGACTTGTACACCAGTTAAGCGATACAGGTGATACGGTATCCCATTGACTGCCTACCACAGGGGGAAAGTAATAGTTTTGTGATTTGGCGGCGACAAACAAGCCCAACGAAAACAATAAGACTACAAGTTTTTTCATACTTCTATATAGACTCGAAGTTTCTAAATGGTTGAAAGGAATTCAAAAATAATTTATGCTTAAACATTAGCGGCGGGCATGAAGTCCGACTCGATTCATGCGTTTAGAGTTGTCTCAAACGCCTGTGTTAATTAATCTGTCCGAAGACACTAAGGCGCAAAATAATTATTACTTGGCGGCTTCGCGACTTAGTGGCTAAACAAGCTCCCCCTAATTGTTGCTTTATATAGTTTTGACTTTTGAGACTGTTCCTTACTTTTTCATGTTCACAAAATACAAGGCCAATTCATCGGGTAAGGTGTTGAATTGCTTGGTGAACGACGACCAATAAGTCCCTCTGCTCATACGTACTTTTTTACGCAGGTAACGACCGCACAGCCGTTTCATATCACGGTCATACACATCAAAATGCACATCTAAACAGTAATTAGCTACCGTAAACAAGTTGCGGAATATATTGGTGTGTACTTCTATTTTGTTAATCATCAGGATGTATGATGCCGAGTCGGCATTCAGGTACATTGAGTAATAATTACGGTTGTCGTTATTTACCAATGTTGCCTCATACGAGCCTTTCTTTTCAGACTTTATAGCTGCCGAATCGGTAAAAAACCACTTATCGGTGGTGTACAAACGCGATTGATTAAGATTACCACTAACCCCACCCATTGGTCGGTATCCATTGTTTGCCAACCGTTCAGCAAGGGTGTTATAAAAGCCGTATTTAAGGGTTAAGTATTTTATTGGCGCAGTATCAGTCTCCCCTACTTCCTTATTCTTTAAAAACGAAAAAGGAATTCGTATATGGCTATCTTCTGCAAAAACAATCAATACTGTTTTTGGGGCGGTTTGGGCACCCGCAAGCAGGGTAACCAATAAGCAGGCAACTACTGTAATACCCTTTAGTATGTTCTTCATTTATAGGTTATAAATCAGCTATGGTAAGTACTTGGTCAATTACTGCGCCGCGCTCGGTTTGTTTAATAGTAGCGCACTCAACGCTTGGGTCGTGTTCAAAAAACAAAATGTAATTGTTGTCCATTGCCTCGCGGTTAAAAGCAGTACGTTCTTCAATGGTTTGCAACGGGCGTATATCGTAGCTCATAGCATACACCGGGTTGATGTGTGCCGCTGAGGGTATCAAATCGGCCATATAAGCTACTGTCTTATCCCCGTAGGTAATAATGGGCATCATCATCGCCTCGGTATGTCCGTAGCCAAGTATAATGCGTATGTTATCACTAAATTGCAAACTATCGGGCACAAACTTTAACACTCCTGCTTCTTGCAAGGGCACAAAATTTTCTTTTAAGAACGAAGCTTTTTCTCTTTTATTGGGTGAGTTGGCATGTTTCCAATGTGCCTCATTAGTCCAGTATGTTGCGTTTTTAAAAGCCGGCTCATATCCTGTGCGGTCGGCATTCCATAACAAGCTACCCCCGCAATGGTCAAAATGCAGGTGGGTAAGTAATACATCGGTAATATCATCGCGGGTAAACCCGTGCTTTTGCAACGATTTCTCTAACGTATCGTTACCGTTCAGGTAGTAATAACCAAAAAACTTATCGTCTTGCTTATCGCCAATACCGTTATCAATCAAAATCAAACGGTTGCCATCCTGCACCAGCAAACAACGCATGGCCCAATTGCACATATTATTATCATCGGCAGGGTTCAGGCGGTTCCAAATGCTTTTGGGTACTACCCCAAACATAGCTCCGCCGTCTAACTTAAAATATCCGGTATCAATGGTATAAAGTTTCATAAATAAGCTCCGTTTACCCCGTCAATATTAGTGAGATTAAGGGGATATAACAAAGTTTGACAATCAACAGAATCAATAGTTTATTATTGTATTTATGAGCAACCCTAATAACTACCGTCAAATATCAATCCCTGCTGATGATATTGAGCAGTTTAAAGTGTTTTGTATTCAAGCCGCACAAGAGCTGGGCTGGAAAGCAACCTCTGAAAATGATAATTCAATTAACATTGAAGTAAGTGATGGTGGGGTTTATACAGGGAATGGAATCAAAATAGACTTTGAAGAAAACGGGGTTATTATAACTCTTATTAATCTTAACACAAATGACCTTTCGCTAACAGATACCGCAAGCATCAGTACTTTGTTGCAAACTGTTGACTCATTGAAACATCAACACAGCCAAAACACCATTGAAAACGAAAGCGGCTTTAAAAGTTTTCTAAGGATAATTACCCCTACAAAAGAATATCTGTTTACTCCGCTAATAATGTTTGCAAACATTATTGTTTTTATACTGATGGTAGCAAGCGGCGCCAACTTTTTTGAGCCAACAACAGAAGTTGTATTAAGTTGGGGAGGCTCATTTAGTGTAAATACACTTGGCGGCGAGCCTTGGCGTTTGCTTACTGCTTGCTTTTTGCACTACGGCATTTTGCATCTATTACTTAATCTTTATGCCTTATTGTATGTTGGGGTGTTTCTAGAACCGCTTATAGGCAAGTGGCGTTTTTTAATTCTGTACCTCATTGCAGGTATTGGCGGTAATGTTGCCAGTTTATACTTCAATACGTTTGCGGTGGGTGCCGGTGCATCGGGTGCTGTTTTTGGTTTATACGGTGCTTTTTTAGCATTGCTCACCACAAAACTTATCGAAAAAGAAGAACGCAAGGCATTTCTTACAAGTATGTTATTGTTTGTAGGGTATAACTTGTTTTATGGTTTCACTAAATCAAACATTGATAACTCAGCACACATTGGAGGACTTATAACCGGTGGGCTTTTCTGCTACCTGTTTTGTATTGATTTTACGTTGGCAAAACAAAATAACCGTCCTTCTTATTTGGCCAGCACCATTGGCGGACTTGCACTTGTTGCAGCATTGTACACAGGCTTTTCTTTTGCTCCGAAAACGGTTTTAAACTACGAAAACCACAGGACTGAATTTGTAGAAATTGAACAAAAAACACTTTCGGTATTTGAAAAATGGAGCACTCTATCTTTAGCCTCACAGCAGCAACAAATTGACGAAGGCATTAAAAATTGGGAACGGTGTACAAACCTTATGAGTTTGGAAAACAATGAAAACTTACCTGAACAACTTGAAACATACAGGAGCTTTTTGTTTGAATATTCGCTATTGCGAAAAAAACAATACGAAGCAATTAAGAAATGGCTGGTAACAGGAAGTGCTGAGGACGAACACATTGTTGGGCAATTAGCAGAAGAAATAAATACCCTCTTGGGCGTAGAAAATGATACCGAAACTGTTGAATAAACCGATTACAGTTATCATCATTTTGGTAAAACTAAATACTGTAGCTTTTGTTAATTCAATTCAAAGAGATTAATACACATGGCGTTTTACCAAATTTCGAGCATACAAAATGTTCCTGCGGGTATTGATGAGGTATGGGACTTTTTCACCTCACACAAAAACCTGAAAGAAATTACACCTACTTCTATGGGGTTTGATATTACATCAAGCCACCCCGAAGGGCAAAAGGTATACGCAGGCATGATTATTACCTATAAAATGCGTCCGCTTTTTGGCATACCCGTAAGCTGGATGACTGAAATTACACAGGTAAAGGATAAGGAATACTTTATTGATGAGCAACGCTTCGGGCCTTATGCCATGTGGCACCACCAACATTTTTTTAAACCCATTGAAGGGGGCGTTGAGATGACGGATATTGTTGATTACAAGATGCCATTGGGCATACTGGGAGATATAGCTCACCCTATTTTGGTAAAAAGTAAGTTGAATGAAATTTTTGAATATCGAAAAAAAAGAGTTGAAGAAATCTTTGGAGTATTTAAATAAAATATCACCTTCAAAAGTCCTTTTGTAGGAAAAAACCTTCGTTATTTAAGGGGATACCTATATTTGTTTGCGGCCTTTATACGTTATAGGCTGGTTGAATAATTACTTATGAAAAAAATTACACTAATCGCATTATTTATTACAGGATTTTTGGGTGCCAACGCCCAGCTTGAACCCTCGAAAGAAGACTTAGCCAAATACATCCATTTAATGGAGTATATAGACAGTAAACGCCCCTTAAACGAGGCTTTCATTCGCAAAGCCGACAGTTTGTACCGTTTAGATAGTAACTCGCTGGCATTAAAGGGTATTTTAGGCGAATTAAATTTTAAATTAATATACGACAGTCTTAGAACCGACAGAGTGGCGCAAACCATTGGTTTGATTAACGACTTCCTTACCCTTGATACCTCAGCTTCCTACAAAATTGATGCGTATTTCAGCCTTGCTTCATTATACCGTTACGGGGGCGATTTTAAAACCTCTATCCAATACTACGAAAAGCTAAAGCTAATGAGTCTTGAAGACAATATGCTAACGGGGGTTCTAAACAACTTGGCAAGCACCTACAACTATGCCGGACAAAACCTAAAAGCCCTGCAAACACTCAAACAACTGCCCGACATATACCAAAGCGGCGGCAGGGGAAGTTTAGCAGCGGATATTTACCTTAAAAACGGATTAAAAGACTCTGCGATGCTGTTTGCCAACTATGCTATTGAGCAAGACACTAACAATATTAGGGCATATACCACCAAAGCAAAGGTGTTGCTTACCAAGCACGATAAATACAACGCCTGCGTATGTCTTAACAAGGCTAACCAGTTAATCATTGCAAAAAAAACAGAAGCATTACTAAACACCCGAGATAAGAAAAATGCCTTTGTAGCGGCTTTGTATAAAGAGGTTACAGATGTACAAACTTTAATTAAGCAAAACTGCGCAAAGTAGTGCATAATATTACAGCTGTATTATGAATTATAAAGATTACTTTTGTACAACTTAAATTACAATATTAATAAATGGCCAAAGTACACTTTAGCAACAAAAACCCCGAGTTTTTCTCCACTCTCCGCAAACGTGTAGATTCGTACTTCAAGCAAACACAGTTAAAAACCACCGGCAACTTTAAGTTGTATTCAAAAACAATCATATTGTTTGCCGTTCTTATCGCCGCTTACACGGTTGTTACCTTCTTCACACCTTCCTCCGTTTGGATTAACGTGTTGTTATGCGTATTGTTAGGTGGCACATTCGCTGCTATCGGTTTTAATGTAATGCACGATGGTTCACACGGTAGTTACTCTACCAATCCTACTTTGAATAAATTTATGGCATTTGCCCTAAACCTTTTGGGTGGCAATGCTTATATCTGGAATTTGAAACACAACGTTAACCACCACTCTTTTACCAACATCGAAGGGATGGATGACGATATTGACATCAGGCCTTTTATCCGTGTACACGCAGACCAGCCTAAATACTGGTTTCACCGTTTCCAACACGTTTATTTTATGGCTTTGTATGGTTTAACTTACCTATTTTGGGTGTTTTGGCAAGACTTTAAGAAGTATTTCCTAAGCCGTGTATCTGAACATACCCCTATGCGTAAAATGACTCTTGGTCAACACTTTAGCTTCTGGATTTCAAAAGTATTACACATCATCATCTTTGTTATTATCCCCGGTTTCACCGTTGGTTTTACTTCAGCAATAGTTGGCTACCTTATTCTTGCTTTCACTGCCGGTATTATTGTAGCGGTTGTGTTCCAATTAGCTCACGTGGTTGAAGACGCACACTTTTTATCTACTGATGAAAATGCAGGCGTTAACGTTGAAACCGAATGGGCTATCCACCAAATAAACACCACCGTAAACTTTGCTACACGCAGCAAAGTACTTAGCTGGTTGTTAGGCGGTCTTAACTTTCAGGTTGAACATCACTTGTTCCCTAAAATCAGCCACATACACTACCCAAACATTAATAAAATAGTGCGCGAAACCTGCAAGGAGTTTAACGTTTCATACAAAGAATTCCCCACCATGTTCTCGGCCTTCATCTCTCATGCTAAACACATGAAAGCTGCTGGCGTAGCCTAAGACATTTGAAAACCGCAACTAACCTTGCGGTTTTTTTATACTTCATTTGCTTACTTACTAATAAGTAAGTATATTTGTGGTGATTTATGACTGCCACCAAAGAAACTATAATCCAGTTGGGCGACATACTTATCAGGCAAAAGGGCTATAACGCCTTTAGCTACCAAAACATTTCAAAACCTTTAGGGGTTAAGAATGCCGCCATCCATTACCATTTCCCTACAAAAACCGACTTACTGATTTCAGTAATACAGTTTCAAATTCAAAAGTTTGAAGTATTTATAAAAGAGGTGTCGGGGCTGAATGAACCGGAACAAGTGAGGCATTTTTTAGAGATATATACGGATGCTTTTTGCAATAACAGCGTATGCTTTGTAGGAGCTATGGCTACCGACTGGGACACGGTTGATGAAGAAGCAAAACCGCACATGAAAAAAATGGCGTCAGGCATTTATGAATGGCTAACAAATACCCTTGAAAACGGCTTGCAAAAAGGTTTATTATCATTTAATGAACCGCCGGCCACCAAAGCTTTATTAATTATCACCAACATGATGGCCGCAACACAATTGGGCCGCATACTGGGTACAGATAGTTTCGATACCCTAAAACAAGCTGTTTTAAACAGCATTAACCCCAACAAATAAGATGAGAAGAGTTGTAGTAACCGGCATGGGTGCAATTACCCCGCTGGGTAATAATGTAGAGGCATTTTTTGATGCCCTTAAAAACGGTAAAAGCGGAGCAGCACCCATTACCCGTTTTGATACTGAAAAGTTTAAAACCCGCTTTGCTTGTGAGGTAAAAGGATTTGACCCATTGGAATATCTTGAGAAAGCGGAGGTGCGCAAATACGATTTATTTGTACAATATGCGTTGGGGGCTGTTCATCAGGCATTAAAACAGTCAGGGATAAAAGACAGCGAATTGGATTATACCCGCGCCGGTGTTATTTGGGGGTCGGGCAACGGTGGATTTACCACGTTTGAGGAGCAAGTGAGCGAATTTGCCAAAAGCGACGGCACACCACGATTCAACCCCTATTTTATCTTAAAAACAATCCCCAACATGGCCTCGGGAGCAATCTCCATCAAGCACGGGTTTAAAGGGATAAACTATACTGTAATTACGGCTTGTGCGGCATCCAACTCAGCCTTTATGGATGCCTTTAACTATATCCGTTGGGGCAAAGCCGATGTGATAATTTCAGGCGGTTCAGAAGCAGCCATCACCCCCGCCGCTATCGGTGGTTTCTCGTCAATTAAAGCCCTTTCAACACGAAACGACGACCCGGTCACTGCTTCACGACCTTTTGATAGTCAGCGTGATGGATTTGTATTGGGTGAAGGTGCGGGCGCATTGGTGTTAGAAGAATACGAACACGCTATAAAACGTGGAGCACCCATTTTTGCAGAACTTGTGGGCGCAGCAATGACGGCTGATGCCTACCATATGTCGGCAACCCACCCCGAAGGCGAAGGAGCCTACACTGCCATGAAACTGGCATTGGAGGATGCAAGACTACAAACTACAGACATCGATTACATAAACGCGCACGCTACGTCTACAGAAATTGGCGATTTGAGCGAGGTAAATGCAATTCACCGTTTGTTTGGCAATAACCCCAATTTGGTAGTAAGTGCCACCAAATCCATGACGGGGCATTTGTTGGGCGGTGCGGGTGCAATTGAAGCCATAGCCAGCATACAGGCCATCCGTACAGGAATTGTTCCGGCTACTATGGGCGTAACTGAAATAGACCCTGCTATCCCAAAGGACCTAAACATAATTACCCAAAAGGCAATTACTAAAGACGTGAAAATAGCTATGAGCAATACGTTTGGTTTTGGCGGACATAATGCCATTGTCATCTTCAAAAAATTTGAAGGGTAATAAGGAGATTAGAACGCCTTGGTGTTTACTTTGCAGAGATGAAAAAAATCTTACTGCTTTCGGATACGCACGGCTTTCTTGACCAACGGATGCTTAACCACATTGAGCAGGCCGATGAGGTATGGCATGCAGGCGATTGGGGTACTTTAGCAGTAAGTGATTACATAAAAAAACTAAAGCCCCTGCGCGGCGTATGGGGCAATATTGACGGGCATGAACTGAGAACAGAACACCCCCTAAACAACCGTTTTGTTTGTGAAGGTGTTGATGTGCTGATTACCCATATCGGAGGGTATCCGGGCAAGTACTCACCCGCCATCCGAAGTGAAATTATGGCTCGCCCGCCACAGCTTTTTATTTGCGGTCACTCTCACATACTCAAAGTAATGCGCGATAGTCAGCTTGGTTTATTACACATTAATCCCGGTGCTGCGGGTATCAAAGGTTTTCACACAGTGAGAACCATGGTACGCTTTAAAGTAGATGCTGGAAAAATTACCGACATAGAAGCCATTGAACTTGGCAAACGCGGCGATATAAAAAACCTGGAGGGCGCTATTCTTAACAGCTAGAACTACACTACCGTTAATGTGGCTGTGTATTTATAGATTTGATTATCAGCTGTGGTAGCTTCTATGGCAAGATAATAAACACCCTGAGGGGCTTTTGTTTTCTCTTTATTAACAACCATTGTTCCATCCCAACACGCCGATTGCTTATCAGCACTCCACATCTTTTGTCCCCACCTGTTATATATCGTTACCGTAAATGAGCTATAACGTTTGCCTTCTTTTACCGTTATGCAAAACGGGGCTGCATCAGCATTGTTAAGAGAAAGTGTTTGGGGAACGATTAATGTCCCTTCCGGAAACGGTGAAGACTCTTTTGCGGCAGTTGTAGTGTTTTTTGCAGGGCGGCAACCTGCACCAATAATTGTAAATAGGGTGATTATTAGTATTGTTCTCATTTGCGGATAAGAGTTACTGTACCGTTGTATTTAACCTTATCGCCTCCGTTCCTCTCCAATTCAGCAATTACAAAATAAACACCTGCCGGTAATTCATCTTTAGATTCAAAATGGGTTCCGTTCCAGCAAGCACCGGCTTCTTGGGTTTTCCAAATCAGTTCACCCCAGCGGTTAAAAATCTCCACCTTTACTTTATCGCAATCAACCAATACCCCTTCAAATTGATAACAATCGTTTAGCTGGTTACCATCGGCAGGAGTAAACACATTGGGGAATTTCCAATCGCTTTGGGTATAGCCTTTAAGGGTTATTGATTTGGTTACAGAATCCTCACAAATAGAACCGGGGTTTGTTATCAACGTAATGCTATGAGTACCCGCTTCAGCAAACTCGTATTCGGGGTTTTCGGCAACACTGGTATCACCTGTACTGAATTTCCACAAAAAGCCCAACGATTGTGGCGACTTGTTTTTGAAAACCACCTTTTTGCCTTCGCAATCGTTTTGAGAAAACTCAAAATCAGGGGTTGTTTTATCAATCACCTCAACAGTGCGGAAGAAACTATCAGAGAAATTACAAGCGTTAGGGTTTGATATTACAAGCTTTATACGGTATTTACCGGGTTTTGTATAGGTGTGCGAAGGGTTTTTAACGGTATCGGTATTTCCGTCGCCCAAATCCCAGTTATATATTGTTGCATTGAAACTATGATCAGTGATTTGCACTTTCATAGGATTGCAGCCCAAGGTAGGTGTTACATCAAATTTGGCATCTACGGCATACGAT
>WBUH01000029.1 GCA_008933805.1 Bacteroidota bacterium | reverse complement strand
ATATTATATTGATTATTAACACTATAAATAAAAAAGGTTTGAGGTGTTACCTCAAACCTTTTGAAGAAAATTCACCCAAAGGGGGACAATCAATTGCTTGAAGCAACGCCTGCAAGGTATTTGCCCAGCTTATCAAGGTTTTCTTTTTGGCCTTCATCAGCTTTATGGGCTTTTATAATAATATCACGCATTTCAGCGGTATTAAACTCCATTGTCCAGTCAATATAAGTTTCTTCACCCTTCGCTTCAAAAATAACCGTAGTAAAAAAGTACGGATGAAAATGCTCAAACACTATCTTTTTGTGCAGCTCAATTTCTTTGTACACAATCCTGTTTGGATAATTAGTCCCATCAGGCCCGTGCATAGTTAGTGTCCACTCCCCTTCTTCTTTAAACTCCATTTTGTGAATTGTGTTCGTAAAACCGTTTGGCCCCCACCAATTTGCAATATGCTCAGGCTTCGACCACACATCCCACATAAGTTCAACAGGTGCCTTAAACACCCTGGTAATTCTAATTTGTCTGTTTTCCATATGTATTATTTTGCTTTTGACTGGATTTGCTCTAAGTATTTATCAAGGTCATCAAACCTCTGTTCCCAAATCTTCTTAATCTGCTCTACCCACACATCTACTTCGCTTAGTTTATCCAACCGAAGCTGATAGTGTATCTCCCTACCCTGCTGGGTAGAATCAACCAAGCCGCATTGTGTAAGAATTTGAATGTGTTTTGAAATGGTTGGGCGTGCAGTATTAAACTTTTCGGCAATCGCCCCTGCTGTCATTGTTTGTGATGCAAGTAAGATTAGTATCGATCGCCTTGTTGGGTCGGCTATTGCCTGAAAAACGTCTCTTCGTAGGTTCATTGCGTAGCTAAATGACTACAAATATAAATGTAGCCATTTAGCTACAAAATATTATTTAAATGAGACTTGCACGCCCCATTTAAATAACTGTAAAACAATCATTTAAAATAATTCATTGGAACAAACAGCAATGAGTTTACAAGGTGTTAATCTGCTTTTGCCGTGTTTTGTTCTATATTGTAGCCTACTTAATTACTATCAATTATGGCACTATCAAAAAAACCAAACATCTTATTTTTAATTACCGATCAGCAAAGCGCTGTCCCCTCTTGGACTGAAGAATGGGGAGCAACAAATTTTCCAGCCATGCATAAGCTCAGAAAAAACGGCTTAACCTTTAAGCGAGGGACAATAAACTCTTGTACCTGCTCGCCCAGTCGTGTAACATTATTTACCGGATTATACCCCGCACAACATGGTGTGATACAGGTTTTAGAGTTTGATGACCCTGACGGCAACAATGCTGTAAAACAACAAATGCAGGTAATGATGTCGAGCGATTTGCCCAATATGGGTAAAATGATGGCATCGGCGGGTTACGATGTGGTGTTTAAAGGCAAGTGGCACTTAACAAAACCTGTTAATTACATTGTTGATGAGGAGTTGGGTATCAATCAGCTGTATTGGACAGCCGAGGACGTGAAACACATTAGTGAACGCTGGGGCTTTAACGGATGGAATGCACCCGATGCCGGTGATAATATGAACATTGCCAATTTTGGCGGCGGCACGGTAAACAATGACGGGCGTTTTGTTAGCGGAAACGGAGAGGCTGCTTTATATGGCCCACAGCCAAAGGAAAAACTTTATGAAGAAAGCATATTATCGTTCTTTGAGAAGTACAATCCTGAAACCGATAAACCATTCTGCCTGATTGTTTCGTTGGTAAACCCACACGATGTATTGTCTTACCCCGGTACAAACCCCGCAATGAAAGCGCAGGGCTTAGAGCCTATATATATTCAAGGCGGCTATAATCCCGATGATTTTACGGATATACCCGTGGTACTGCCATCAACTGTTGACGAGGATTTATCAACGAAGCCCCAAGCACAAAGGCAGTGGAGAGACTTTTGTAATATCACCAACGGAAGTCTGGCCAGTGAGCAAGCTCAAACAGAATATCTGCAGTTCTACTCCTACCTTAATAGTATGGTGGATAAACAACTGAATGTGGTTTTAGAAGCCTTGGACAAAAAGGGACTGACAGATGATACCATTATTATCAGAATTAGCGACCACGGAGATATGAAAGTATCGCACGGGTACCAACGCCAAAAGATGTACAATATGTACAAAGAGACCCTGCAAGTACCCTTTATTATCTCTAACCCTAAACTTTTTCCTGAACCGCAAGAAACCGAATCACTTGCCAGCTTAATTGATATTATGCCTACGCTTGCAACTATGATTGGTATTGAAGGTGAAGAGCGCAAAAAATGGTATTTTAAAGGGAAAGACCTTACCCCGATTATTAAAAACCCTAATGCTTCCGTACAGGATTACATTCATTATACCTATGATGATATGTATTTCCCCGTACCCGCAGCAGGACATATACGTGCCATTGTAGAAAAAGACTGGAAGTATGCAGTGTATTTTGACCCCAATAAAGGTAAGCCCACAGAATACGAGCTATATAATATTGCCCCCGATGCTGACCCTGAAGAGGTGTATAATTTAGCAAACCCCGCTTACGCAACCCCTGAGTCGAATAAACAATGGGAACGCCTGCACGAAAAGCTAACGCAAGTAATGGATGAGCTGGGAACTATGCCGGATAGTATCTTTTGGCCTAACACATTGCCAAAGATTAACAAGACTCAACAATCACATTAACAACTGTTTTTTAACAATTTACATGCGGCAAGGGTTGAAAAAATTCTTGCCGCATATTTTTATATAATATCACTACAAAGCGTGTTGCTATATAGGCCGGCTTTCCTATTTTCGCACGTGAACTACCAAAAAAACTATGGAAACAATTCAAAGTAACAACCCTAAACGAGCAGCATCGATGGGGTTTATTTTTGCAACCGTACTAATTGATGTAATCGGTTTTGGCATTATCATCCCTATTATCCCTGATTTATTAAAAGAACTTACCGGCAAAGAAGTGAACGAAGCTTCGGGTGTTGGCGGTTTGTTGATGGCTTCTTTTGCATTAATGCAATTTTTATGTTCACCTATAATGGGTGCACTTAGCGACAAATATGGCCGCAGGCCTGTTTTGCTGCTTTCTTTATTAGGACTTGGAGTAGATTATTTACTAAGTGCTTTTGCACCAACGGTAGCGTGGCTGTTTGCTGGCCGTATTTTGGCTGGGCTTTTTGGAGCCAGCTTCACTACTGCCAATGCTTACATAGCTGATATAAGCACCAATGAAAACCGAGCGCAAAACTTTGGAATGGTGGGCGTTGCATTTGGTGTAGGCTTTATTATTGGCCCTGCATTGGGCGGAGAACTTGGCGAACGTTTCGGGACAAGGATGCCTTTTTATGTAGCGGCAGGTTTAAGCTTTATTAATTTGCTGTACGGATACTTTATCCTACCCGAATCATTACCTAAAGACAAGCGCCGGGAGTTTAGTCTTGCAAAATCAAACCCTTTTAGCACACTATACAATCTTAAAAAGTTCCCTGTACTAAAGAGCCTTTTGTTTGCCTTTTTGTGCATTTATGTTGCAGCCCATGCAGTGCAATCTAACTGGACGTTTTATACCAGCTACCGTTTCACATGGTCAAAAGAGACTATAGGCCGTTCATTGGCCGTGGTTGGTATTTTGGTTGCCTTTGTACAAGGCGGATTGATACGGATTATACTTCCTAAATGGGGACTTAAAACCAGCATTTTTGTTGGGTTTATTCTATACGGTCTTGGATTAGTTGGTTTTGGCTTTGCCAATGCCAGTTGGATGATGTTTGCCTTTTTGGCTCCGTATTGTTTGGGAGGAATTGCAGGTCCCGCCTTGCAAAGTGTGGTAAGCGGCCAAGTGCCTCTTAACGAACAAGGTGAACTACAAGGCACACTTACTTCGCTAATGAGTTTATCGGCTATTATCGGCCCTTTACTTATGAACGGAGTGTTCCATTACTTCACCGGAAAAGAAACTCCTTTTGTTTTTCCTGGCGCGGCCTTTATTCTTGGTGCAATACTAACTTTTATAAGTACTGTATTATTAATAAAGCCTTTACGTAAGTACGCCACCCCTGCTCCTAAAGAATAATTTGGCATCAAAAATGTTTATGCTATACAAAACACAACTATGTATAGCATAAACATTTACCGCTTTTTGCTAACCGCATCAATTGCAGTTGCCATTACCCTATCATCATGCAGTATGCGTACCGTGAGGATTCAAGCCACACGCCCTGCTGATGTTACCCTGCCCTCACACGTTGATACCTTGCTAGTTCTTAACCGCACCTATTTTAGTTCACAAGCAGTGGGAATTATCGAAGGTCTTTTAACAGGAGAACTGCCCGGTGAAGACCGCGCAGGCACACAAGCGGCTATCAACGCGTTTCAAAGCACCATTAATTACTCAAACAGGTTTGTAGTAAAAAACGCTGCCGAAATTTTCCCCGGAAACAGTATCAGCAGAGCTTTTCCTGAGCCAATCAGTTGGGGAGATATTGAAAACCTTTGCAGCAAATACCACACAAATGCTGTGATGGCTATTGAAATTTATGATACCGATTTTATTGTAACCGACGGTAAGCGTTTGGTGAAAAAGGAAATCACTGAAAATGGCGTTAAAAAAACCGTTGAAACCAATGAGTTTTATGCAAAAGGAGTTGGGAACGTTACTATAGGGTTTAGAATTTACGACCCTGTGAACAAAGTAATACTAGACCAACAGCTTATTACCCAAAGCAACACTTGGGAAACTACGGCCAATAGTGCGCAGGATGCTTTGGCAAAACTAATAGCCAAATCAGATGCAGCAAGGTATATAAGCCAGTTGGCGGGCAACTCATATGCCTACAAAATTGCCCCCATGCCCATTACACTTACCCGCAAGTATTATAAAAAGGGTAAAAATGTTGCTTCTGTAGCTACCGGTAGCAAACAAGCTGAGGTGAATGATTGGGCTGCTGCACTTGAAACATGGAAAGGCTCTTTATTACAGAGTACCAGTGATAAAGATGCGGCACGCATTTGCTACAACATGGCTGTTGCACATGAAGTATTAGGAAATCTTGAGGATGCAAAATTATGGGCAAACAAAGCCTATGTAGAATACGGCAGCAAAAAAGCCAAAAAATATTCAGCAATTCTTGACGGTAGAATTTACGACCAAAACCGAGTTAACGAGCAGTATAAATAATTTACAATAAGGTTATTGTGTGTAAATGGTTTTGTTATAATTTAGCGACTGACTACGGCAATTGCGTAATGTCAACTTGCATAAGTAACTAACTAAACCTCACACATTCAAATGCAACCGAATTTTAACTTAACGGAAGCGCAACAAATGCTGGCGCTATCCTATGCTGCCGATTTACTTGGCCCTCGCAAAAATCCCGACGGCAAAGGTTTTACTACTTTAAAACCTGCTAACAACCGTAACAACCCTCTTCCTAATGACAACGGAACGGAATATCCCTACCCTGTTGACCCTATTTGGCCTGCAGGATGGACACCCGGCTTCCCTGTTTTCGACACACTGTTATTTAATGTATGGCATCGTTCAATTTTACAAGCTGCTCCGGCAAACATCCCTCCTATTATTGCTAACCTTAAGTTTGGCTCTAATAATGTTATTGTTACCTACAATGAATCATTAGATGCTTATGCTGTAGCCTTTGCAGGAACCGAAAACCTAACCGGTGCGTTGGAAGATGTAACCTTCGTTCCAGTGCCTGCCGGCCCACTTGATTACTCGTTTTATAACAGCTCGGCTACATACATTGTAAACCCTGATTATTACAACCAACCTGCCGACCCTAAACAACCTGCTGTAGTACAACCGTATATGCACTTTGGTTTCCGTGTAGCTGTTGAAGAATATACTGTAAAAGCTTCTAACGGCTCTTTACACAACCTTATTGAGGCTTTTCAGGCATTGGGTAAAACCAGTATCAATTTGTTTGTAACAGGACACAGCTTAGGGGCTGCAATGGCCGGTGTATTCTCTGCTTGGGTACAAGCCGGAGGTTTGCAAGCGGCAGGTATTACCACCGTAAACCTTAAAACATACACGTTCGCCTCACCAAAGTGGGCTAACGATGCGCTTGCCAATAACTTTGATAACGGTCTAACTAAAAACAACATGATTTACCGTGTGGTAAACAACTTGGATACCGTTCCTCAAATCCCACCAACTATTGAGTGGTTGAATGATTTGAACAACCCAAGTATGATTAAAGCATTGTTGCCTTTGAAACCTCCGGCGTTTTTAGAAGATTTGGCAAACAAACTAAAAGAGATATTCCCCAACGGGTACCCTAACCTTAACTACGTTCACGTGGGTAATGCATATGTGGTACAAGGAGAGTTCCCTGTAGTTTATGAGGGAAGCACTTTACCCGCAAGCCTTTTCCCCGGCAGCGGAAATGCAGATGCCCCTACCAACTCACTATTACAAGAATGGTGGCAACATTGGCCGTTTGTTTACTACAACGCTATGACAAACGCAACAGCAACAAGGGCTAGGGCGTAAATCATTACAATTCACATAAAACAAAAAAACACCACTTTGAGTGGTGTTTTTTTGTTTATAGACTGCTATAACTATTTAGTTACGCTGAATTTGATCGTACTAACGGTATTGTTTAAGTCATCAGTTAGCCTGCAAAAATAAACTCCGTTGCTAAGCCCGTCAATGGCCAGTTGTTGAGTTGCACCGGTTAAATCAACTTCCATTTTAACTGCTCCAAGCATATCAGTAATAATAGCTTTTTGTGCAGTATTGCCTTTTAGGTTTTCAATTATAATAGAAGATGTGGCCGGATTTGGGTATATTTTTAACCCGTTGTTTTGTACGTTTTCATCTACGCTTGCAGCTGAACGTTCATCAACGTTTATCATTGCACAACTCTCATTATTGCTCGCTTGTGAATCAAACGGTTGCCCATTGCTGCTTGTTTCTAATTCAAAGCAAAACGGGAAATCATCAATCTCTTTTTCGGTAAACGCAAAGCTAAAGGTATAAAACACACTGTCTCCCACCGCCATTGTATTGTGCGGCACATGCCTATGACTAAAGCCCCCAAATACATAGTCACCGCTCATCTTCATGTTTACAAACACTGAATCGGCAGCTGTAAGCGCATCAACACCCACATTTTTAATGCTGTAGGTTAACTGAATTGTTTCCATTACATAAATTTCATCACCTGTTTTTGGTGAAAGCAGCTTTATTTCAACATCTTTTTGAGCAAAAGCTGAAATAGCAAGGCAAAACCCTACTGATAGAGTAAAAATTTTTTTCATTGTATTGGTTAGTTTATAACCTTACAATCGAAAAAATGATGTTGAAGGTTGTAACCATAGATACAAAATTTTGTTTAACTCTCCTATGGTTCGCACTTTATCAATGCATTTTCAAGGTTTTGCTTAAACACAGTCAATGCCTTAATCTTTGTATCAATTTCTTCAATTTTTTTTAGCACCATTTCGGTCAAACGTTCATTATCAGTGTCGTTTTGTTCCCAAAACTCCAGAAATTCTTTAGTCTCGATAAGTTTAAAGCCCAAGTTTTTCCCAATAGCAATCATTTTTAATACATCAGGAGCGTTATCTGCGTATTCTTTATAATTGTTATCCCGCCGATTAGCTGATACTCTTAACAGTCCCATTTTTTCATAATACCGTATCGTATCCCTTGATACTCCAGATTTCTTTGACAACTCGCCTATAAGCATAAAAAGTATAAAATTTTGCTTGACCATGGACTATACTCCATGGTTTATACTTGTAAAAATATTGAATTGTACGATGGATATGAACAGGTATTTTGAAAGCTATAAAAGCACCGCCGAACAATTAATCAACCAAGCGGCAAACTACACTGAAGCTGAATTTTCACTTGCACCCGCTGAGGGACAATGGAGTATGTCTGAAATGTATCGACACATTGTTTTGGTAACCGAAAAGTGTCTTGATAATATTGATAGCTGTAGAGAAGGCAACGGTAAAAGGCAAAAACTTGCTTTTGGCCCTGCTTTGTTTAGTCTAATGGGGTCTTTTCCCCCTATTAAGTTACGGATTAAAAAGGTACCCGAAAGCGTTAAACATATATACAGTCCTGAAACTATTACGATTAGTGAAGCTGTTGCAGAATTGCAGGCAAGCATCAATAAAATGGAACAATACCAAGCGGTTGTTAAGAATACTGATAAACACCTTAGAATAGAGCATTGGGCAGGTGGTTGGTTTACTGCTGCACAATGGTACCAAAGTGCAGAAATGCATATCCGCCACCATTTAAGGCAAAAAAAGCGGATTGATGCATTTCTGAAAAAGAGATAACTCTTATTGGTTAGAACAAACTGCTTTGTTCTATTTTTATCGTGCCGTCGGCAGGTGGTTTTGGGCGGTTTTTCAACATTTCATCCAATACCGGGTCGTCAGTTGGCGCTGTTAGTGTTCCGTTATCTTCCCCATCGTCGTCATCTTCGGTTTCAATTTCTTCCTCTTCTACAGCCTTTTCAATCAACTGCATTGCGGTAACGTCTTTACCATTTAGTTTGGTACCCACCGCTTTCCAACCTTTCACATCATACTCTGCTAACTGCAAAGTCTCTTCGGTAGCTTCTTTCTTTTTACCGTAAGTTACTTGCAATTCAGGTTCGGCATTGTCTGTTGCTGCTACAATATAGTTTTTATCACCGTCAGCAATACAGCGGAATTTCTTATCAACGGTTAGTGTTTCTATCATAAACCGTTTGATATAGTAGTTAGTGCCTTCGTGGTCGAAATACACTACCGTAACTGCCTTTGTGGGGTTGTATTTGCGGATAAAGACCACATCGGCCGCTTCGTAATGGTTGGTAAGCTCAAAGTTAGTAAGCTCGTAGTCGCCGTTTTTGAATATTACCAGTATCTTGTCTTCACCGTCAAAGCTTCCAATGTATACGCCCCGCTCGTCAGTATTCAAACGGCCTATACTTATATCGTACCATATTTTTTGGGCACCAAGGGTTGAAACTCCGGCTTGTTTAAACTTAACATTTTTAACCAAGTGACGGCTTAGTATATTACCCTGTGAGCCTCGACCTTTTACAGCAAGCGTGCTGAAATCAAAATCAAAGGCCAGTTTTTTAGCTTTTGAGAAAGTACTTAATTGTACACTCACAATTTCAGCTTCACCGTTAGGGTTGGCACTAAAGTAAAGCACTTTTGAGTCCTTCTTACCGGTGGTCAAATCATACTCTTTATCACGGGTGATACCGCCTACATTAAAACGCTTTACTCTTGAAGTTCCGGTTTTACCATCGGCATATATCATGTTGTAAACCATACGGTCATCAGTTTTACGAAAAACACCCACATGGATAATATCTTTACCCACGAACGACTTTTCGGTAATTTTTGTAACCAGCATTTTACCATCGCTTCGGAACACGATAATGTCGTCGATATCTGAACAGTCGCTTACGTATTCATCCTTCTTCAATCCATACCCCACAAAGCCTTCTTCACGGTTTACGTACAGCTTTTGGTTGTTAACAGCCACAAGGTTGGCCTGTATGGTATCAAAAGTGCGTATTTCTGTTTGACGTTCACGACCCTTACCGAATTTCTTCAGCAAGTTCTCGTAGTATTTAATCGCATAATCAACCAAGTTGTCCAAGTTATGCTGCACTTCTTTCATTTCGTCCTCTAAGCCCCTGATGTGTTCATCGGCTTTAAACGAGTCGAACTTAGAAATGCGTTTGATACGTATTTCGGTCAACTTGATGATGTCGTCTTGAGTTACCTCACGGCGCAGCAGTTTTTTATATGGATTAAGCCCCTTATCGATGGCTGTAAGCACCCCTTCCCACGTTTCTTCTTCTTCTATATCACGGTAAATACGATTCTCAATAAATATTTTTTCGAGTGATGAATAATGCCAGTTGTCTTCCAACTCACCCATTCGTATATCCAACTCGCTTTTCAGCAGTTGTTTGGTATTCTCGGTACACAGACGCAGAATCTCATCTACCGAAAGGAAAACCGGCTTATCGTTTACAATTACACAAGCATTGGGCGAAATTGACACCTCACAATCGGTAAAGGCATACAAGCCGTCAATAGCTATGCCCGGTGAAACACCCGGCGCTAAATGAATTACTATCTCTACATCCTTGGCAGTGTTATCTACAACTTTCTTAATTTTAACCTTTCCGCTATCGTTAGCTTTAATGATACTTTCAATTAAACTATTAGTTGTAGTAGAGAAAGGTATATTCTTAATAGCTAATATTTTATTATCTATCTCTTCGATCTTTGCTCTAACACGAATTTTGCCACCCCTCTCCCCTTTTTGATAGTTACTAACGTCTATCATTCCGCCTGTTTGGAAGTCAGGATACAGCTCAAAAGGCTTGTTTTTAAGCAGGTTTATTGATGCTTGCAGCAACTCGCAGAAGTTGTGAGGCATAATTTTAGTGGCCAAACCTACTGCAATACCTTCAACGCCTTGTGCCAGCAGTAAGGGGAATTTAACGGGCAATGTTATCGGCTCGCGCTTACGGCCATCATAACTCAACTGCCATTCGGTAGTTTTTGGGTTATAAACAACCTCTTGCGCTAATTTTGAAAGCCTTGCTTCGATATAACGGGGAGCCGCCGCATCATCACCGGTGCGTACATCACCCCAGTTACCTTGGGTGTCTATCAGCAGGTCTTTTTGACCCAAACCCACTAACGCATCACCTATGGAAGCATCACCGTGCGGGTGGTACTGCATGGTTTGCCCGATGATGTTGGCTACCTTATTGTACCTGCCATCGTCCATTTCATACATGGCGTGCAGAATACGCCTTTGTACGGGCTTTAATCCATCATTCACGTGGGGCACTGCCCTCTCCAAAATTACATACGATGCGTACTCCAAAAACCAGTTTTCATACATCCCGCTCACGGGCAAAGCCTCTTGCAAGGTTTCGCCTTCAACGGGTGTTTTCTCTTCGTTTTCGGGTAACTCGTCGTTGTTTATGTGTTCGTCGCTCATACTGTTTGTTCCAGTTTGTGGGTATCCGCCTCACAATCGGCTATACTATTCATCTCTAAAAATACACAATCGGTAAGTGCCAGTACTTCGTGCCAAACCATCGCGAAAATCTCAATACAGCTTGGCTCTTCAATCATGACTACCTGTTCATTTTTAGTATCTAAATCAATGGTTTTTAATTGAATACTTCCTGAAATAAGTATCAGCACCTCGGGATTCTTATATCCGGCAGCTCCGGTATGGTAGTGTCTTCCGCTAATACTGTCTTTAACCCTGTAACCCAAAATAAACTCACCCGTACGTTGGTTATCAAACAGCATGGTTTTACCTCGTTCGTGCTGCGCGTACAACGTAAGTGGTGTTATGATTACTTTATCGTTCATTGGTTACTTTAATCACTATTTAACTACACTCAGGCAACATCTTCATACACAGCATCCTTTTCTATTTTAAGGTTGCTGATGATAAACTGCTGGCGTTCCATGGTGTTTTTACCCATGTAATATTCCAACAGTTTGCGGATGGACATATCTGGTTTCAGGATAATCGGATCCAATTTCATATCCTGACCGATAAACAACCCGAATTCCTCTGGCGAAATCTCACCCAATCCCTTAAAACGGGTAATCTCAGGTTTGCCGCCCAGCTTTTGTATGGCTTTTTGTTTTTCGTCTTCGCTGTAACAGTACATGGTTTTTTGCTTGTTGCGGACACGGAATAACGGAGTATCCAATATGTACACGTGGCCATTCTTCACCAAATCAGGAAAAAACTGCAAAAAGAAGGTAAGTATCAGCAACCTGATGTGCATACCGTCCACATCGGCATCGGTAGCAATTACCACACGGTTGTAGCGCAGGTTTTCAATACCTTCTTCAATGTTTAATGCGTGTTGCAACAGGTTAAACTCTTCGTTCTCATACACCACTTTTTTAGTTAAGCCAAAGCAGTTTAGGGGCTTTCCGCGAAGACTGAAAACGGCTTGTGTTTCCACATCGCGCGATTTGGTAATAGAACCGCTGGCCGAGTCACCCTCGGTAATGAAAATCGTTGTATCGTACTTCTTCTCGCTTTTCGATTCGTCTAAGTGCAGGCGGCAATCCCTTAGCTTTTTGTTGTGCAGGTTGGCCTTTTTTGCCCGCTCGTTGGCCAGCTTCTTAATTCCAGCCATATCCTTGCGTTCGCGTTCCGATTGCTGGATACGTTTCAGCAGTGCATCAGAGGTTTCAGGGTTTTTGTGCAAAAAGTTATTCAACTCGTTGGATACAAAATCGCCGATAAAACTCTTCAAACTCGGGCCGTTTTCGTACATCACTTGCGAGCCTAACTTGGTTTTTGTCTGGCTTTCAAATACCGGCTCCTGCACACGCACGCTAATAGCAGCTATAATTGATGCGCGTATATCAGCCACATCAAAGTCTTTCTTATAAAAATCACGAACGGTTTTAACCACCGCTTCTCTAAACGCTTGCAAATGCGTACCGCCTTGGGTGGTATGCTGCCCGTTTACAAAGCTGTAATACTCTTCACCGTACTGGTTTTCGTGGGTCATGGCTATCTCAATATCTTCTCCTTTCAGGTGAATGATGGGATAGCGTATCGCCTCGGCGTTGGTTTTGCGTTGCAGCAAATCCAACAAACCGTTTTTCGACATATAAATGGTGTCGTTAAAATGGATACTCAGCCCTGCATTCAGGTAGGCATAGTTCCAAATCTGTTCTTCAAGAAACTCAGGTCGGTAATGGTAATTACGGAAGATGGTATCGTCGGGCACAAAAGTCATTATTGTACCGTTGCGCTCGTTGGTGGCCTCTTCGGGGGCATCGTTAACCAATACTCCGCGTTCAAATTCAGCTATTTTAGTGCGTCCATCGCGTATTGACTGTACTCGGAAGAACGAAGACAGTGCATTCACAGCCTTGGTACCCACCCCGTTCAATCCTACTGATTTTTGAAAGGCCTTACTATCGTATTTACCTCCCGTGTTTATCTTAGAAACACAATCAACCACTTTCCCAAGAGGAATTCCACGACCGTAATCGCGCACAACCACTTTATGGTCGCTTACTTTAATTTCAATCTTCTTACCATTACCCATTACAAACTCATCGATTGAGTTGTCGATAATTTCTTTGATAAGAATATAGATACCATCGTCAGGAGATGCACCATCGCCCAGTTTACCGATATACATACCGGGACGAAGACGGATGTGTTCACGCCAATCCAGTGAGCGTATCTCGTTTTCGGTATATTGTGAATTATTTGGTTCAGCCATTGCTTGCTATTCGTTAATGGTTACTAAGTTATCAGCTGCCCAAGAATGGCAATTACTGATACTTTACACACCGGTTATTGTTTAGAATTTAAACAAAATCGATTGGTAAAAATATAGCTAAAAGCCCTGTACTTACTAAGAAGTTTTGCAAAGGATGTGGATAACGGCGTTTGTCTTGACTTTTCGACCAAAGGCAACTGCCCCTTTATGAAGAATTGATACAAAGTTCACATAATTGCATCATGAAAACACCTAAACTATTAATTCTGACACTTTTTGCTGTTGGAGTAGTATCGTCGTGCATTACGGTTCACCCTGTGGGCACTACCAACAACATCGCTTTTAGCGGTGCTAATCAAATTATGGTAACCTCTGATGACACGTTGATGTTTGATAAGTTAATCAACAACTTAAAAATGAATGGATTCACCTTTGAGACTATTGATAGAGTTAATGGTTTTATAAATGTTAAACCCAAGTTTCACCCTAATTACCCCGGGCCTTACAATGCCATAACCATGACGCTGAATGTGGTTTTTATTAAGGAGGCTGGAGCCAATAAAATTCTTCTTTCAGGTTCGTATTTTAAAGATGCCTTCAATGCACCGGATGAAAGCGGGCAGGTTATGTTTACAAATTCATCTACAGCAGCCAGAGTAGTATTTGATGAGTTTGTGAGGCAGCTACAAGGAATACCCAATATTACAATCACCTATAGAAAGATATAAGCCGAAAGGTTCAAAGCAACTAAAGTGGGCAATGATTTAGTTCATTGCCCGCTTTTTTTGTTTTTAAGGTTCGAAGCGTTCGTTTTGAAACATTCAAAATTGATTTAAGCCGCGCTCACAAACTTTCTTACCCAAAACACCTCAATACACCTTTCCCCCTCAAACCTGCCTCTAAAAACGATTTTTTAAGGGGTTTATATTTCTAAAACAACAGCATTGTAAAGCAAAATCCATCTGTTTCTCTGCCATTTTGACAATGCTTTTCCTTGAAGACAATTTTTGTTTATAGTTTAATATTAAAAATATAAAAATCAACACTTTATGTTCAATACCTAAAGTAATAATACAAATAAAATACCCTCTAAAGCGAGACTTAAATTAAACGATCCACAACATCTGTAAAGTCGTGATTTTACACTTGTAAAATCAACTTTACAGATGTAAAATTGCAGGTATGGATGCATTGAATGTTCGGTTTATGGAAGTGGTTTCTAAAATGGCTGCTAGTAAAACTGCTTTTGCTGCTGAGTTGGATATTTCACAAGGTGTACTTACCCATATAGGTACAGGAAGAAATAAGCCGGGGGTTGAACTGTTACAAAAAATACTGCAAGCCTATCCCACTATCAGGGCTGAATGGTTGCTTATGGGGAATGGTGAAATGGAAAAAGAGGTGGTTGCAGATACTACCGCCTTAAAAAACACGCTTCAACTGGCTGAAAGCAGGCTGCAAAATGCAATGCTCGACTTAAAATTAGTAACTGAGTTAATTACTGAGGTGAAACAAAAACTGCCTTAGTGGTGGTTACGCCTTAATACCAATACGCATAAAATCGGCTATTTGGCGAGCGGTACTTTGTATATCGGCATCTGTAATTGCTTTCTTCAACTTTTTGGGGTTTAGAAGTGTATCGCCTTCTATCTTGTTTTGTATCACCAAAAAGTCGAGAATGTTTGTATTTATCTGCGCCAACAAGTAACCGGCTAAGTCTATATTCAAATCAAACCGTATTCCACCCATCAGTACTTCCCTTTCTAATAAGCCCCGCATAAAATCCATTGACTTTTTGCGTTGTTCTATCATGGCATTCCCCAAGTCTTTACTAAACTTCTCGTTGTTCGCATTTGCCAATAAACGGCTGTACAATGGATTTTCAATATCAAACTGTATGGTTTGCACAAACAACGAGGCAAACAAATCGTAAATGTTTTGGGGCGGTGTACGCAATAGGTTTTTTACATATTCAAGCCTGCGTTGGGTAGCTTGCTCAAGCAAGTAGCCATACAAGTCTTTTTTGTTTTCAAAATACTGATACACACTGCCTTTGGCAATCCCCAACACCTTTACAATGTGTGTTATGGACGCATGGTCATAATCATTCATAGCAAACTCTTCAAGGGCTACGGCCAAAAAATGTTCGCGTTTAGCCTTTGTTAAGTTTATAAATGTAGGTTTCGGCATACAGTATTCGTTTTGTGTGTAATGTACATAGCTATTACAGCTAACACGAAAGTACTAATGACCAATTAGTCAGAGTTAACATTTTATCTACAATCAATTTTTTTTGACTTTTTTTTCATGAGCCATCCAACTTTTTGCAGGTAAAGTGGGTCTATGTAAATAGTTTTTTCCGTATGCTAAAGTGCGGTCGGAGTTGGGATAACACCCATTGCACGTGACTTGAACGGTTTTAATCCGTTGTGAGTCAGGTTGGTAAAAAGCGATAAGGTAGGTTTGAGCCAATAAGTCCCGTCCGACGCGATGGGACTTTTGGTTTTTATACAGTCGGTTTATCACGTAGCTTTTATTTATTTTGCCGCTTACTGTATGAAACGTATTGAAACAATCTTAACCGCCCTTCCTATTACATTCGTTACAACGCTTACTATTGGGGCGATATCAAATTGGCAACACACCCATTATTTGGCGTATGCTTTCTTTATTTCTTGGGCGCTATTGTTCATTTTCCATATTGCAACCCTGCGCAATTATCATTCGCTGATACTATTGGGGTTGGCCGGCGGAGCAGCCGGTTTGTATTTTAATTTAATGGCTGAGGTGAGTAAAGCCGAAGCAGCCTTGTTATTAGGCAGAATTTCTATCACAGTGTTTGCAGCTATACTTGCAATCCGCCTTTATAGAATCCGTGAATCGCTTGAAAACTCGAGCATGGTGTTTATTGGATTGGTGATTCTTCTACTCTTGCAGGCCGTAACCCAAACCGTACAAACCAGCGAGCAAGCAATGGAGGCCGTTTCAGTTACCGGCTTTGCCCACTACTTTACTACGGGGCTTATTGCACACATATTATTAAATGATACCTACAGCAGCGTACTTACCACAGGCGAAAAAAAGGTGCTAATGATACAGGTGATTTTTTGCTTGTATAATATATCGTTGCTGCTGATTTCTAACTTTGTGTAATGAAACGTATTACACTGCTATTGTTTTGCTTACTGGCCGGCTACACAGTTAGCCGTGCCCAAAAAAGTTTCCCCGCGGGGTATGCAGGAATTTGGAAGGGCGACTTGTATATGTATACCGCAGGGGTGAAAAACGTGGGCAAAATACCCATGAGTTTAACCATTAAGGCTACAGACAGCACTAACCAATGGATTTGGATAATTAGTTACTTGCCGCCGGGAAAAACACCCGACCAACGTAATTACGAATTGATTGTTACTGATTCTGCCAGAGGGAAATACACGATAGATGAGAAAAACGGAATTTTGATTGATGCCAGAATGGTGGGCAATGTTTTGGCAACCCGTTTTGCAGTGGGCGAAAGTTTATTGCTTATTACATACAAATTAGAAGGCGACAGTATTGTGTTTGAAGTAACGAGCGGTCCGGTAAACACTCCGCACGAAACGGGCAACCAACCCGAAAATGATGTGCCCCCCGTTATTGTTTACGCAATAACAGGGTATCAAAAAGCGGTGTTGGTAAAAGATAAGTGAGTTACCCCCTCATTTTATCAAGCAAACGGCTCAGTTCGGCAGCTTCTTCCTTGTTTATCTTCTTTAAAAAGCCGTCCATTTCATCGTCGCGGCTATCAATCTCGGCTACCAAGGCCAGCCCTTTTTCGCTTATTACAATATCCACAAGGCGTTTATCGTGGCAAGCTCTGCATACATCTACCAATCCTTTTTCTTGCAGTCGCGCCACAATACGGCTCACATCGCTCATTTTATCAAGCATACGGTCGCGTACCAAATTGGTAGATACCGGATTGGGGTGTTGCCCTTTCAATATCTTCAATACATTGTACTGTTGTGGGGTAATGCCATAACCTTTCATAAAATCCTTCATCTTCAGTTGCAGCCAGCTGCTAGTGAAGATGAGGTTAATTACAGCCTTTTGCCAGTCATTCCTAAATTTCTTTTGCCTTATTTCCTGCTCTATTTTCATTTGTTCGACAGGTATTTAATTAGTAGCCAAAACTATTCCGTTGCTAAACTGCAAAAAAACACACAAAAAGTGATTTTTATTGTACATTTATCCCTGAAAGTGAAAATGTGGGATTTTTGGGTGAAAATTTGACGTATAAAGCGTAACACAAAACCAACAACTATAAAACTAAACGGCACTATTAAGCCGTATATTACTACTGTAATTCTATATGCAAAACAACGCCCTACAAACACTTTTATCTGCAAGTCACGGTGTATTAGAGCAATTACACCGTTTAGCCATGTCCCTTTCTACCTCGCAATACACACAGCCGCTTGATTTGTTAGGAGGCAATACCATAGGCAAGCACTACAGGCACATTATTGAGTTTTATCAATGTTTGATAAAAAACGCTGAGGTTGTGAATTATGACAAACGTTTGCGCAATACAGATATAGAAAACAGTCCTGTAATAGCCAATGCTATTATTGAAGAAATACTGCTGCACCTTGATGCTGAAAAGGTATCTGACAAGCAACTGCACTACCACGCCGATTTTTCGGAAACAGGTACAGAGGACATTTCTGTAGCTACCAGCTTTGGTCGTGAACTGGCATATAATATTGAGCATGCCGTGCACCACATGGCTATATTACAAATGGTAGTGAAACACTACTTTAAAGAAATTGAATTGGAGGAAGGATTTGGCGTAGCGGCTTCTACCCTGCGCTACCAGCAACAAAACCATGTGCACAGTAACGTTTCTGCCCCTGGGCCAAGGTGATTTTATAATCACTTCTAACCGCGACGAGCGAAAAACGCGCAATACAATACCCCCTGCGCCTTACAACATTTTTGGAACTGAGGTTTATTTTCCAAAAGATACAGAGGCCGGAGGTACTTGGTTTGCCGCTTCTAAAACTTATACTCTTGTATTACTAAACGGTGCTGCCCATAAGCACCACCATAATCCGCCCTACAGAAAAAGCCGTGGATTGGTAATGCTTGACTTTTTTGGATACTCAAACCCTGCTGAGTACGCATACAGGTACAATTTTGAAGGTATTGAACCTTTTACGTTGGTAATTATCAACCCTGATTTAAAAACACTACATCAATTTAGGTGGAACGAGAAAATGCCCGAATTGATTGAAAAAGACTTTGAGGATAGCCATATATGGTCGTCAGCAACATTATACGATTCGGAAACCCGAAAACGCAGAGAAGTTTGGTTTGAGCAGTGGAAAAACGAGGGAAACGAGTTTACCGTTGATAACATATTGCGTTTCCATCATTTTGGCGGTACCGGAAACATAGAAACCGACTTGGTAATGAATCGCAGCAACCGTGTGCAAACGGTAAGCATAAGCAGTTTTGAAAAACGCCACAACGTAAGCACATTTTGCTACGAAGACTTGATAGAAAACAAACGCCACACTGTAATTCTGTAAAACTGTATGCAAAAACCGCTTTGGTGGATAAAATGGACCCGTTACGAGTATTGGCCGGTGTGGTTCTTTTTTTTGCCGCCTACCATACTGTTTTGGCCCATACTGGCCATAAGAGCAAGGGCGTTATTGTATTTCACAGCGGCTAACCCGGGTATTCCGCTGGGGGGATTTTTCGGCGAAAAGAAGTTTGACATTATAAAGAGCATACCCAAGCAATACTTACCGCAAACTTTATTGATAGAACACTCCCTGCTTAATAACGCCGCAATACTTATTGCGGAACAACAATTCGCTTATCCGCTGATTGTAAAACCCAACGTAGGCGAACGGGGCAATGACGTGGCAAAAGTTGAAAACGAGGAGCAACTAATCAAACAACTAGAACGATATACAGGGGATGTTATCGTGCAAGAATTCATTACACACCCTGAAGAGTATGGTGTAATGTTTTACAAGCTCCCCGATGGCAGCAAATGCGGTATTACCTCCATTGTTAAAAAAGGTTTTTTAACAGCTACGGGTGATGGAAAAAGCACCCTGATTGACTTGTTGGAGAAAAACGATAGAGCAAGATTTCAGCTACCTTCATTGGCGCAAAAACCAACCGTCAACCTGAACGAAGTGCTGCCTGCCGGTGAAAAAAGATTGATAGAACCCATTGGAAATCACTGTAAAGGCACTGCGTTTATATACGGCAATCACTTAGTAACCAATGAATTGATTGCGGGATTTAAAAAAATAGCCGACGCGATGCCCGGATTTTATTTTGGCCGCTTCGACATTAAAGCCCCGAGCGATGAGGCGTTACAAAAAGGGCAAGGTATAAAAGTGATGGAAGTGAACGGTACCACCAGCGAACCCGGCCATATATACGATATGCAAGCCATGAATTTATGGAAAGCCTACCGCGATATCTACCGTAACATGTATACAATTTGTACCATTGCCATTATGAACCACAGGCAGTTTGGTGTACCCTATTCAAGCAAAAAAGAATTTTTAACTACATTGTACGGGCATTTTTTTAAGAATCGACGCTAATAAGTTGTGCAAGCCCTTTTATACTTTCTTCTCGCAACGGTAATAAGCTACCTCGCTTCTGTGCAATTAGGCCCCGTAAACCTACGGGTGATACAATGTACTGTACAGTTTAACAAAGCATACGCTCTTCGCGTAGGCTTCGGGGGTTGTGTACCTGAACTGTTTTATACCGCCCTTGCCTTTTTTATTACCGAATTAATCAGTCCTGAACAGTTTGAGCAAGCATGGATGCACTTTATCACCTTGCCTGTTTTTTTGTTTTTGGCAATCACCAATTTAAGAAAAAAACATACGCCTGCCGAAATCAGCGATACTCCTCCTTCACACCGCAAAGGCTTTTGGGAAGGTTTTGTGTTGGCCTCGCTCAACCCACAACTTATTACCTTTTGGCTGCTGATAATTGCCTTTTTAAAAACCAAAAATCTGTTGATAGACATTACTTGGGTTGAAAAAGGCGCATTTATAATAGGGAGTGCCGCGGGAGCTTTTTTATTACAGCTATCATTTATTTTGGTTGCCGGCCGATACAAAGAGTGGATTTTGAAAAAAGCAGGGAAAAGTTTTAATAAAATAATCGGCGGGTTATTTTTGTTGCTGGCTCTTGTAGATGCCGTAAAACTTATTAAAACCCTTATATGAAGCGATTAGCCATATTTTTCTCTCTTGCAGTTTGCACATTGGCAGGCAATGCCCAAACCCATCATTTTTTACCCAATTGGAAGGCGAATGATGTGTATAGCTATTACTTCTTTAAGAATAAATACACCCCAAAAGATTCAACTTACAAGCAAGATAGAGATACGGTTGTTGCCACACTTAAAGTGTTAACTACCAGTAAAAAAGGATCTGAAATTGAGTTAAAATATAACTACTCTAAAAGCATTGCGCCGCAATACCCGTTGCAAGGTATTGCATTGATTGTTAGCGATGTGAAGCGTGCACACCCTATTGTACTGCAATTGGATAGTACAGGCAAGTATGTAGGACTTAAAAATTGGGAGTTTTTGAAAACCAAGTGCATGGAGGCTGCCGACCAAACCAAAAAGTATTCAAAAGGTGAAGATGTGGCCGAGGTAGACTATTGGAAAAAGAAACTTGATACAAAAGAGGAACTTGAAAGGTATTTTACTGAGGACATTGAGTTCTTTTTTATGCTATACGGCAGCCAACTTAAGCGCAAAAGCAGTTTTGACTACGCCGATGAGATAAAGAATCCCTACAACACTGAGTTTTTGCCTGCAACTACTACTTTAGAAACCAAAGACGATGGCAACGCTATAGAAGTGAAGTTATTTACCTTGCCTGATGAGGCCACCGGAGCACAAGAATTGGCAGGAATACGCCAAATGATAAAACAACAAGTAGACAACCCTGAATTATACACCGACGCTACTATTTTTGAATTGCAAGACTATTACGTGTATTTGCACAACACAGGTACAGGTACCCACCAAACAGCTATTTACCTTCGCTACCTGAAAGAAGGGCCTAAAGAACTGATAGAATCGTGGAAGTTTATTGCTGTTAAATAAAACGGCTTAATCCTTCGCCACGGCATTCAGTTTTCTGGTTTCCAACGTACCGTAAACTGCGCTTAGTATTACACCTCCGGCTAGCAATGCCATGCCAGATATGCTTTGGGTGTTAAACGTTTCATCAAACAAGAAATACCCGAACACTAAGGCGAAAACCAATCCTATGTATTGAAAGATAGCAACTTTGCCTATGTTTTCAACCTGATACGACCTTGTCATAAACAATTGCCCTAATTGGGTAGATACACCCATAGCTACCAGCCAAAGCAACTCAGTCCATGTAGGTGTCACCCACGTCATAGCCGTAGGTATAATAGATAAGGGTAAAGTAACTAACGGAAAGTACATTACTACTACCAGCGGGTCGTCTTCGTTCTTCAGCTTGGCAATAGTGTTGTATGAAAACCCTGAAAGTATAGCTGAACCAACACCGCACAAAAACATCAATACAGATATACGGTCATCAAACCCTTTTACCACAAATACCCCCGCAAAAGCAATTGCGTAAAACAGCCACTTAATTGGCTTCATGGGTTGTCCCAGAACAAAAATGGCTATTAAGGTGCTAAAAATGGGCGACAGGTATTGTATGGTTACTGCCGATGCCAGCGGCACTTCTTGCAAAGTAATAAAGTAAAGTAACAGGCTTACTGAGCCAAACAAGCCCCGCAACAGCAGCAGCTTTTTATTAGTACCAAACATAGGAATGCCCTTTTGTTTAAGTGCTAGCATTGCCATGCCCAGCGTAATAACGCTACGAAAGAAGATAATCTCAAAAATGGGGATGTTGGGCAGCATTTTCACAGTAACGTTCATAATTGCAAAGCAAAACGTTGCTATGAGCATATATCTGATACCTTGATTCAAAATGAGTAGGCCCTATCGGGCAAGAGTTAAAAAAGTGCTATTACAAAGTGTATCAACATCACCAAACAAAATGCCACTTTTAATAAAGTGCCGGCCAAAAAGCCAAAAATGTGGCAATGCCTGATTTAAGTGCTGCATCGTTATCCTGCCCCGCTATCAACTCTCCTATCACGGCTCCTAAAAACGTTCCGATAAGCATGCCCAATGGCGGAAAAAACCATATTCCTACCAGCATACCTATAATACTACCGTTGCTGCCCCATTTGGTACCTCCTGTTTTCTTAACCCAATACGCAGGTATCCAGTAATCAACGGCTACAATTATCACTGTAAAGATGCCGTAAATCACCAACGATAAAGTTGAGAACGAAACGGGGGTGAACAAATGGGTTATCAACAGCCCTGCATAGGCTATTGGCGGACCGGGTAGCACAGGCAATACTGAGCCGGTGATGCCTGCCAATATCAGCAGGCCCGATACTACCAATAATAAAACCTCAACGGTTTCCATACCTATTATAACCAGCCGCGGCCTAGTGCTTCTCTAAATGGCCATGGAATAGCCGCAAAAATCACCACTAACGCTACTATGTAAAGTATAAGAGTTGGACGTAACGGGGTATTGTTTACCAATGCCCTTTTTGCCTTACCGTGTCCGATGGTTATCAACACAATGGCAATCAGCATCATTATCCAGTGTTCTACTGCATAAAAGCGGTATGCACTGTTTTTCATTACCTCGCCTGCATTCTCTTTTAAAAGATTAAACCAATCGGTTACAAAAAAGTATAGTACAAACCCGATAACAAACTGTATGTGGCACGAAACCATAAAAATGGTTGAAAATAAGCGTACCTTGCTTTTAGCATTCATTAATATGGTTGCTACAGCACCAATGCCGCCCAGCAGAATAACATAGCGAAGAACAGAGTGCGTACCTCTCAAAAACTCGTACATAGTGGTTGTGTTTAGTTTAATTGTTTGGCAAACCTACTAATTTACCTTGAAACACTTTTTACAAAATGTGAACGAAACGGTAAAACTGTAACCTCAATCAACAAAACCTTCTTTTTTTCAAAATCGGCTACCTCATCACAAAAACTCTATCCACATTACTTTTTCTCTAAAACCTTTAACTTTTTAGTAAAAAACCACCCAGTCACTAATTCTTAACCCCTTGCTATGCAGGCTAATAACCATTGGTTAACCCCTTGCTTTACTGAATGTCTTTTAAACAGAGGGCTACAGCCAATTGTCTATAAAAATAAGGGGTAAACGGGTGTATTTAATACCACGCAGTCATATATTGCCTCGCAAACTCAATAAATACGGTAGGTTTACCGTTTTATTACTACACATATACCACATTAGAAAAATATTAAGCAAACATTACGTGTAGATAAACTCCCTTAGAAGCCCTTTACTACCACTGCATCTAAGGCCGTCGTGTTGATAATTAGTTATACACTCTGTTTTTGTGGAAATGTGAAAATCTCGAGGTTGGTAAAACTACATAATAAACGAAGATTTGTATAGGCAATTAGGCCACCATGTCCTGTTGGAAACGGCAGGGCAATTTTTATCGGTACCTGATTGATTATGAACAACTAGTTAGCCTTTTAGGAAGTAGAGGACAACCATTAACACAGCTAAGCCATGGACGAGAAACCAGAAGTAGTGACCCAAAGCGCAGCCGTACCCGGAGCAACTATTATGAACGTGAACGAAGAACCCATATTAAAAGAGAACAAAGACCGCTTTGTTATTTTCCCTATTAAGCACAACGATATTTGGGCTTACTACAAAAAAGCAGAAGCAAGTTTTTGGACAGCAGAAGAGATAGACTTGCAGCAAGACCTTACTGATTGGAAAGATAAACTAAACGACAACGAGCGTCACTTTATTAAGCACGTATTGGCCTTTTTTGCGGCCAGCGATGGGATAGTGAACGAGAACCTGGCCGAAAACTTTGTATCCGAAGTACAATACCCTGAAGCTAAATTCTTTTACGGCTTCCAGATTATGATGGAGAATATCCACAGCGAAACATACTCGTTGTTGATAGACACCTATATAAAAGACCCTGTAGAAAAAGACGGCCTTTTCCACGCTATTGATACGCTTGATTGCGTGAAGAAAAAAGCCGATTGGGCACTGCGTTGGATTAGTAACGCCAGCTTTACAGAGCGTTTGATAGCATTTGCTGCCGTTGAAGGCATTTTCTTCTCAGGAAGCTTCTGCTCAATATTCTGGTTAAAGAAACGCGGTTTGATGCCGGGTCTTAGCTTTAGTAACGAATTAATAAGCCGTGATGAAGGCATGCACTGTGATTTTGCTTGCCACCTATACAATGCACACATTGTAAACAAACTACCACAGCAACGCATTGTAGAGATTATCAGCAATGCTGTTGAAATTGAAAAAGAGTTTGTTACCGATGCTTTGCCCGTAAGGCTTATAGGAATGAATGCCGACTTGATGAACCAATACATTGAGTTTGTGGCCGACCGTTTGTTGGTTGAGTTAGGATGCCAACGTATCTACAACGCAAGTAACCCGTTTGATTTTATGGAAATGATTTCGCTGCAAGGCAAAACCAATTTCTTTGAAAAACGAGTGGGCGAATACCAAAAAGCTGCCGTAGCCAACAGTAATACCATTGCAGGAAACACAGATTTGTTCCGCATGGACGACGATTTTTAAAATACAACCCGAAAATATTTGCCAATAAATACAACCCTTACCGGAGGACCTTACTATGATGTATGTAATTAAAAGAGACGGAAAACGCGAGAGCGTTATGTTTGACAAAATTACCGCCCGTATCAACAAGCTGTCGTATAGCCTTGATACTAATTTTGTTGACCCTATAAAAATATCGAAGAAAGTAATTGAAGGAGTATATGACGGTGTAACCACTACCGAGTTGGATAACCTTGCCGCTGAAACCGCTGCAAGTATGACCCCTGTTCACCCTGACTATGCGATACTTGCCAGCCGTATTGCAGTAAGTAACCTGCACAAAAACACTGATAAGCATTTTAGTGTGATTATGGACAGGTTGTTTAACTACGTGAACCCAAAAACAGGCGAAAAGGCTCCCCTTATTGCTGATGATGTATACGAGGTAATTGTTGACAATGCTGAATTGCTTGACAGTACTATTATATACGACCGCGATTATAACTTTGACTATTTTGGGTTTAAAACCCTTGAGCGCAGCTACTTGCTGAAGCTTGACGGTAAAGTAGCCGAACGCCCTCAACACATGTATATGCGTGTGGCCATAGGTATACACAAAGGCGATATTGAAAACGTGATAAAAACCTACAATCGCCTTAGCGAAGGTTGGTTTACCCACGCTACACCTACCCTTTTCAACGCAGGTACGCCCAACCCGCAAATGAGCAGCTGCTTTTTGCTAACCACCAAAGACGATAGCATTGAAGGTATTTTTGATACCCTGCGCCAATGCGCTAAAATATCACAAACCGCAGGCGGCATAGGTCTTAGCATACACAACATACGCGCTACAGGCTCATACATACGCGGTACCAACGGTGCCAGCAACGGTATTGTGCCCATGCTGCGCGTGTTTAACGATACTGCCCGCTACGTTGACCAAGGCGGCGGCAAGCGCAAAGGTTCATTCGCTATCTATTTAGAGCCTTGGCACGCTGATATCTTCGACTTTTTGGATTTGAAGAAAAACCACGGTAAAGAAGAATTACGCGCCCGCGACCTATTCTACGCTTTATGGATACCCGATTTGTTCATGAAACGTGTGAAAGAAGACGGCGAGTGGAGCTTATTCTGCCCTAACGAAGCCAAAGGTTTGGCAGATTGCTACGGCGAAGTGTTTGAAGACCTTTACCACACCTACGAAGAAGCAGGCCGCGCTCGCAAAACCATTAAAGCACGCGAACTGTGGAACAAAATACTTGAATCACAGATTGAGACCGGTACCCCTTATATGTTGTATAAAGATGCTGCCAACAGCAAAAGCAACCAAAAGAACTTGGGTACTATTAAAAGCAGCAACCTGTGCACCGAAATTATCGAATACACCGCCCCTGATGAGGTTGCTGTATGTAACCTTGCATCAATGGCGTTGCCTAAATACATCATCAACGGTAAGTTTGACCACGATGCTTTGTTTGATGCTACTTACGAAGTAACCATCAACCTAAACCGCATCATCGACGGTAACTACTACCCCGTTGAAGAAGCCCGCAACAGCAATATGCGCCACCGCCCCATCGGGTTGGGTGTGCAAGGCTTGGCCGATACCTTTATTATGTTGCGTATGCCCTTCGATTCTCCCGAAGCAGCTAAACTAAATGCTGAGATTTTTGAAACCATTTACCACGCTGCGTTAGTAGCTTCAAAAGACTTGGCAAAAGCCGAAGGTCACTACGAGTCGTACGCAGGTTCACCTATCTCGCAAGGTATCTTCCAGTTTGATATGTGGGGCGTAACCCCATGCAGCCGCTGGAATTGGGATGTATTGCGCGAAGAAATTAAACAATACGGTGTGCGCAACAGCTTGCTTTTAGCTCCTATGCCTACTGCAAGTACCGCACAAATATTGGGTAACAACGAGTGCTTTGAGCCTTACACCAGCAATATTTACACCCGCCGTGTACTATCGGGCGAGTTTGTGATTGTGAACAAACACCTGATGCACGACCTTGTGGATTTGGGATTGTGGAACGACAGCATGAAGCAAAAAATCATCATGAGCAATGGTTCTATCCAAAACATTGATGAGATTCCACAAGACGTTAAAGAGATTTACAAAACCGTTTGGGAGATTAAGCAAAAAGTGATTATTGATATGGCTGCCGACCGTGGTGCCTTTATCGACCAATCGCAATCGCTGAACCTGTTTATGGAAAATCCCAACTTTGGTAAACTAACCAGTATGCACTTTTATGCATGGGAAAAAGGCTTGAAAACCGGTATGTACTACCTACGTACCAAAGCTGCTACCGATGCTATTAAGTTTACCGTGGTGAAAGAAAACCCACAAGTGATGGACGTTACCACCGCTGAAAACGCCGCTTTTGACCTTGAAAAAGAAAAAGTGACCGTAACTGCCACTGCTACAGTAACTACAACCACCACTACTACCCCAAGTGCTAAAATAGACAAGGCGGAAATAGAAAAAATGCACAGCTCGCAAGAAACCGATTACGAAGCGATGGCCATTATTGCCTGCTCGCTGGATAACCCCGAAGGTTGCGAAATGTGCGGTAGTTAATGTCATCCCGAACTTGATTCGGGATCTCACACCAAGTACATTGTTTCAAATTGTCTGATATAAATCTCCGCTCCCGATGAACAAAGTTTGTCGGGAGTTTTTGTTTGTAGGTAATTTTCCAAATCGCAAATACTTCAATAAAACGTACCCAAGCCCACCCAAAGGTCAAATTTTGAAGTATATACGCTTGCAGGTTTTATACAAACCACCCCTAAC
>WBUH01000028.1 GCA_008933805.1 Bacteroidota bacterium | reverse complement strand
CCACCCACCCTGCATCCGCTAAACTTCAGTCATACATTCTTTATAAATCAATAAACGTATGACAACAGAACAAAAACAACGGAAAGATGTGTATCAGATTGTTACCGAGCACGTCATCTCTTTTTTGGAACAGGGTATTGTTCCCTGGCGGGTATCGTGGGTGAAGAACGGTATTCCACGTAATGTGGTTACCAGAAAACCATATCGGGGATCGAATGTTCCCCTGCTATCAGTCTATGGCTTTGACCGTAACCTATTTGTATCGGAGCAGCAACTCAACAACTTAGGTGGAACAGTAAAAAAAGACGCACGGTATGTCCTTTCTACATATTGGGAATGGAAGGATGCGACTGACGGTAGTGGAGAGAAGCGATCCGTATTACGGTATGAGAAGGTGTACAACCTTTCCCAGTGTGAAGGTATTACTGTATCGGGTATTGATGATGTGGTAGTTCCGCAAAATCCATTACTCGAATGCAAGAATATAGTAAAAGGCATGCCAGATGCTCCCCGCATTGAATATACAGGCAGTGCTACTGAGTATGTGGAGGATGATGATTTGGTTATCATGCCTCCCTCATCTGATTACACCACACCGGAACTCTTTTACTATGACTTGTTTAGGATGCTTATTCATTCTACGGGGCATGCGCTTCGGCTTGACCGCAAGGAGCTTGCAGAGCGTGAACCTGTGTTTTCCCGTGAGGCATTGATAGCTGACATCGGCGCGCATTACCTGTGCTTTCATGCGGGAGTAATGGGATTATTGGCTTTACCTAATACAGGGCATCTATTCGGATGGATGGAGCGGTTTACAGATGATGCGCGGTTGTTTGTGTTTGCCGCTAATCAAGCGCAGAAGGCAGTGGATTATATTCTGAATGGTGAATCTTCTCCAATATCTGATGGTAAACCACAGGAGGAAGCCGATACTGAAAACAAAAACAATGAGTAGATTACTTTATAAAGTCCGATGAGAATCGGGCTTTTCTGTTTACCTGCATAAATGTACTCCTTACCTATCTTTCTTTGCCTTTCACCATTTAATCCATAACATTACTACACTCATTACATAGTTTTGTATCAACAGAAACAAAAAGAATATTTTCCAATTAGATAGTGATTAGATGCTTTTCGTCGAAAAAGAAAAACGTGGAAAGACTTTCTAAGTAATGATTTCGTTAGATGAATAACACAACCATAATGAAAGCAAGAAACAAAGTGATTTTTGCATTTTTCCTTAAAGTTAAAAGAGGTTGTTGCACTTAATGCAAATGAAGCTACAAGCCGAGGGAGTAAATTTGAATAAACCTATACCGTTACATTATACGGTTAACAACATAAACTATGAAATCATATACGAAATAAGCGCCTAATCCTAATTTTTTTAATCATGTCTAAAAATGTACAAGTCTTTCATCTTTTAACATTAAGGAAAAGCTGAACTGTTAAACTTGAAGTGAATAAATGATTAAACATCAATGTTTTGGTAATAATTATCATAATTATTTATATAAATATTATATGACTTTTCTTACCCCATAAAGTTATTTATAACATGACGTCAGTATTAAAATATCAAACTTATTTGAGGGAAAGGAGGATTGATGAAGTAGATCAGAACAGAAAATAGTCAGAGTATTCCAAAATAAACAAAATATATTTTATTTCAAATTTTTAATAACTTTTAACCGTATGAAAACAAAAATCTTATTTTTTATATTCCTATTAACAACGTCTTCCTTATTTGCCGGGAATGGGACAATTTTTTTTACTGGGGGTGATATTTCATATTTTCCAGGAGGATCAAATATACCTACTTGGGTGAATAATTTAGGACATACACAATTGCTTAGTTCTGGGAATTACACATTAATTGTAACTGCTACTCCGAGCAATAAAGTTTTCAAATTGAAAGTGACATGGAAAACTGATTTCGGGACACAAACAGGTCAAGTTCAGGATGCTAATCCAAGTAATGCTAAGAGCGTGTCTGTCACACATGTAATTTTAGGAGGACCAAGTACTACCACAGACATAGCAGTCGAATTAAACCAATTAAATGTTGTTGATTTCTGTACAGAATATACATTAACATTTGACCTCAGGGATCAATTAAATCGAACAGTTGATTTATATGAGCATAAATTTAGAATACTTGATCGCCCTAATGATTGGACATTATCGGAGGCAGAAGCAGTTTGGAATAGTGCGGATATTACAATGAAAGATGACAACCTTGATTTTGGGGAGGAATCAAATACAAGATCTCAAACATTTGTTGCAAGCAAGGACTTATGGATTCGTTGGATAAATGACGGAGGTTCAACACATCAAAATGCAAAACACTCATTTGGCAATAACAGTTGGAATAGGGTATTTGCACGGGTTAGAAATAGGGGTTGCTCAACAACACAATCAGCAAACTTGCACTTGTATTGGACAGCAGCTCGTTCGTTTGAAATGTGGAAAGAACATTGGCTCAATTTTAGTTCCAATCCATCCGTAGCAGGGGCTAATTGGATGTACTATGGTAACAACCCATTGAACCCTCAGCATCCACTCGGGGGAGAAATAACAATAAATACCCCCTTGACACCGATGGCATCATATAATTATGCTGCTGCAACTAGTCCTGTTTCTCTTTCCGCGCTTGCGCCGGGTGAAGTTCGTGTCATCTCTCCAGTTGGTTGGAGAGCACCTAATCCTGATGCATTTAAAAATAATAACCAACTTAAAATACGCAGTGATGGCTGGCCGGTAATTTGTTTACTTGCAAGAATCGTCTCAGTAAATGATCCTATGCATAATGAGTCTGATAGGGATGTGTTTTGGAATATCGTCGATAACAATAACATCGTTTCTGTAAACACATTCTTAACTAATAATGATTTGACCTATGACCGAATAAACCCAGATGCACCAGTTGGGACACAAGGAAATTATCAATCACGGATGGGAATAATGTTTATCAATAACCCCACTATTTCTACTAGGACAGTCAAGCTAAGCTTTACTGAATTAGCAACCCTTAACACTGATACTCCCCCTGAATTTAACAATTATGGTTTTCCTGTTTTGGCAATGGATAGTCTACTCTGGAAAGCATGGGACGATGGCGGGCGGCAAGGCACTGGAATTTCAGTAATAAGCACTGGGCTTATTAAAGTCACTGATGTTGAGACAGGGACTTTGACAAATATTAGTATCGCATCCGGACAGCAACATCGTCTTGGTGTTATGTTTGAATATTATCGTGATACCGTTCCTCCTGATACAGTCTATAATTACTCTTTTAGCTTAGGAGAGTACGATTCAATCCCAACTGAACAAATACATACTCCTTCAATATTTTTAACATCAGTACTCGATACCGCAATACTTGATACCACTACTGCTGTTTATCAGAAAACTGATCCGACAACAGGCACTAATGCGAAAGAAAGTAGTATTGAATCACAATTTTATCCTAACCCTGCTATTGATAACACTAATGTTTTCTTTGAGTTACTTGAATCTAGCAATGTATCTATTTCAATAAAAGATATTTTTGGGCGAGAGGTTCTTTTGCCTGTTGATAATAAAACAATTGATGCAGGTAAACAACACTTCGTTATCGATGTTAGTAGCTTAGGTAGTGGAATATACTTTTGTGAGGTAAAAATTAACGGATACTCATTTACTCAAAAGTTTGTAAAGGCATCTCAATAAATTATATTTACAGTGTGTTGCGTACGCAACACACTGTTTTAAATTAAATGAAGTTTTATATTGTACTTCTTATTCTTCTGAATGGTTATATCGGGTTGTCACAAAACTTGGTACCCAATCCTAGTTTTGAAGAAAAACACATGTGTCCATTCAACTCAGTACAATGGAGAGATTTTGGGTCAATGGTCAAAGATTGGTATAGTCCTAATTTTCAAACTCCAGATTATTTTCATCCATGCAGCAGTAATCCTAGTAGTTCAGCTCCCTTTAATACTAGATTCTTTCCTTGTACAAATCATCTCATTGCCAAAGATGGGGAAGCATACGTAGGAATTGCGTTAGGAAAAAAGCAAGGAAATACACCTAACATTCTCGAATATATTCAGGTACAATTATTAAAACCACTTCATAAGAACAAGAAATATGTCGTTAGTTTTAATATCGCCTTGAACGATTGCAGTGGCTTTTCATACAGTCACTTTGGGGCATATGTATCAAAACAACTAGATACAAACTATATTTCCTATCCAGACACACAATGCTGTAGATTTATACCTCAAATAGAACCTCAAATTTATTCACCTGAAACCATAATAAATACAAATGGATGGAAAGAAATCAAAGGTGTCTTTTCCTCATCCGGTGGTGAGCGATGGCTAACTATAGGAATGTTTTCTGACTCACAGCTTCCCACCCCATTGGATACGATTGTTAATAAACATATCCCATACGCTTTTATTGATGCTGTCTCTATTAAAGAAATTGAACCTATTTTATGTACAGACACCATAATCTGTTCGGGTGATTCAATACTATTACATACTCTATATTCTAATTGTGTATGGTCTTCATCCTCAGAAAAGATTGATACATTGAGTCTTAACGACTCTATTTGGCTAAAAATAGACAGCCTTACTATTATTTACTTACATACCCTCGATTCCTCTTATAATATAAGAATCTATCCTGTTGAAAAACCTATTGTTTCAATGCCAAGTGATACAATTAAATGTATAGGTGAAACCATTTTTATTTCTGCTTCAGTTGATTCAACAGATAATAATTATATCTGGTCAACAGGCAACCAAACAAATCAAATTGCGATCAACGACACAGGGATGTATTTTGTGACCATTACAAATCATGGATGCGTGATAAAGAAATCAATTAATATACGTCTTTATCAACCTCCCCTTTTTGATTTAGGGCGTGACACTAGTATTTGCTTTGAAGACAGATCATATACACTTTCGGCTCCACTTTTAAAATCGTTTCTATGGTATCCGAACAAAGAAACTACGCAAGTTATTACCGCTTATTCACCAAATTTGTATACAGTAGAAGTTACAGATTATAATGATTGCAAATATGCTGATAGTGTTACTTTATTTGATGGCTGCATATTCCCAGCATATATACCCAATGCTTTCAGTCCTGGGCACAAAGACAATATAAATCAATTCTTTAAGCCTTTAATAAATAATGTTAACTTTTATAGCATGTCAGTATATAATCGATGGGGTGAGTTATTATTTGAGTCGAACCAATATGATTTAGGATGGGATGGCACATTCAAAAACATAGACTGTCCTGAGGGTGTGTATTTTTTTCTTTTACGGTACTCACAAGTATATGTTTTAGGGGAGAGATTTCTTGCTCAAAGCGGGTCTTTTACATTAATTAGATAGCTACCACAGAAAATATCTTTTTTCTAATGGTGAATATTTTTGCCCATCATGTTCAAATGATATATTAAACATTCGCTCGCAATCTTTGTTTTCCCTTGTCTTACAATTTGATGTGGTTCTTTCAGTATCCCAACTAATATTTTGAAGTGTATCAATAAAATTTGAATCTAGATTAATAAAAAGATAGTTAAAACCTGAAAGATCTGAGCCTTTATAAAATTCGTCAGCTTCATTAAATTGAAATTGGTAGATTTGTTTTCCATTCGAGTCTACCAATGATTTAAATCTATTACCAATATATAAGCTATCTACAACCACCCCGTTTACACCACTGATTGTTACAAGATATAAATGATTTGAGTCAATCGAACTATAATTAGTTATATAAACAGGGAACGAAGGTGTCGAAAAGCATAAACAGTCGATTTTCTCTGATTTACACGAGATAAGACTACATGCAATTACTAGACAAATTATGAACAACAAGTAATTTTTAGGAACGCGCATACGTTGATAACGATAAAAATTAAATTTTATTACACATCATAGCTTTACACCCAAGTTTCTTCCTTCAACATTTTGAAACCTTTGCCAGGGAAACCTGAAAGTGAAAATTACAGAAAAGATTGTTATCAGAATTCATTATGCCTATAGTATTTCAATACTTGCATCAACATAAGACTGAAATAGAATAACCCCAAGACACTCGAATTTCTGCTTTCTAAAAGTTCAAAAAAAACAACTCCTTAAGAGTTGTTTTTTTTGATATAACTGCAATAGTCACTACTTGACCTGAAAGTAAGGAATATAACTCACCAGTCATATATTTTGTCAATATTCCAACACTTGCTGTTTAGTGCTTTTGACTGAGTAGATAGAGCATCCTGTTCTTTTTTAGAAAAATGAACTTGTATTCAGTTTGATTTCTTATCTGTTTTATTATTTTGTATTCCCTTCACTTTCCACAATCTTAAATTCCGTGTCAGGCTGATGGTATAGGACAAGATACCTGGCACCTGTTGCAAGTTCCTTAATATGTCCTGCCCTGTACCAGCTTATTTTTTCTTCACCGTTTTCATCGATGTATGTTTTCTTGGATAGAATGGCGTAATTTTTCATATTTGTAGTAGTCATAAGTCCCACATTCGGTAGCAGAGTTCAATACAGGCTGCCGCCTCAAAAATTTTGAAGTAGTAGCCCGATTTGTATTTCACTTCCCTATTGAACTCTCGTTTCAGTTCCGGCTTTGCATCGCACAGAGCGTACATCAAGGCTAATCGGTAGCTCACACCTTTGACGGAATATCGGCTTCGCAAATCCCTTATGGTATAGGTGTACACAGGGGTGTTGCTGTCTTTAGCAAGTTGCACGATAGCTTCTTTGAGTTCCATAAGACCGCTTGATTGCGTATTTGCCTTTGGTATCTTTAAGGCAATGGCGTGGATTGAATACTCTGTCAGGTGTTTTTCAATGTAGCGAATTATCGTGTGCAATTTTTGCGGTGACCACGTTCCACGGAAACGGCAGGTTTTCCATTCTATCAGTTCACCGTTCTTTTCTATCGCAATACCAAGATGTTTTGTTCCGGTGCTTATTCCGATGATGGATTGCGGTGGTTGCATGGGTGGTGTAAAGGGTTTCAATGTTTTAGTGGTGTCATCATATATTTTCATACATGGTAGTGTTATCGGTTTCCTTCCGTTCAGATACATATAAATCTTCGCTGACTGCATACAAGAGGTCATAGTACAGGTCAAAGGGGCTGACTTGGAAGATGACGCAGAGCTTGAGTACATTGATTAGTCCGGGGAGCAACTTACCGTTTTCCCAAAGGGAAATATGGGTAATGCTCACACCGAGTTTCTTTGCTAATCGTTTTTGGGAGTAACCGTTAATTTTTCGATGTCGTTTAATCGTATTCGGAAATTGTCGACCATCAAGTTCCATACTGACAATGTACAAGCCAAAGCCCTCGCAAAATAGGAGGGCTTATTTTAATGCAGTTAAAGCCTACTGTGGAAAAGTGAGGCGGCATACCGCTTAGATAATAACGCAGGTATATAAGATATTTCTAAAGTTTTCAGAAAGGGTTTAGTGCAGGTTAAATACGCCCTTCTTTTATTCTTTCAAGAATCTATAACAATAAGGGGTATTATCAATTATTCCTTTATCTGATACACTGGTTATGCTACACGAACACCATTTACCCGGTGCCACAATTGAATCTAAAGATGGGCAACGCAGGTGTTCGTGTAGCAACGATACCGGGAAGCGTTGCCCTTCTTTGGATTTTAATCCCTCCTCTCGCTTTGCGTCCGACAGCGATGCCCTCGACTATCTCGCCAATTTATTAGTGAAGATATTTTTAAGCCAGCACCATGTCAAAAACAAAACCAACCGACCAACTGAATAAACGGGCTGTTATTTATTGCCGGGTATCCACCAAAGAACAGGTAGATGAAGGTAACAGCTTGGTAACTCAAGAACGACACTGTAAAGAATATGCCTTTAAAGAAGGCTATGAAGTTGCGCATATTTTTATTGAACAAGGCGAAAGTGCAAAGACGACCGACAGGCCGCAGCTTCAGCATTTGCTTGATTTCTGTTCCAACAGGAAAAATAAAGTTACAACTGTTCTTACCTACAAACTTGACCGTATTTCCCGCAATACGGATGATTACAGTCAAATACGCATCTTATTAAAACGGTATGGAGTGGAAATAAAATCCATCACTGAATATTTTGAAAACACACCGGCGGGGCGGTTTATGGAAAATATAATTGCCAATGTTGCCCAATTTGATAATGATGTAAGAACCGAACGAAGCGTTGGCGGAATGCGTGATGCCATGCGTGAGGGGCGGTATGTGTGGTCAGCACCTATTGGCTATGACAATGTAAAAATCGGCGGAAAAAGCACCATTCACCCGAATGAAATGGCCTCGCTTGTAAAGCAGGCCTTTAAAATGGTTGCAAAAAATATTTGTTCTGTGGAAGAAGTAAGACGGAACATGTTGGACGCTGGTTTAATGACTAAACGGGGTAAAAAACTCACAAAGTCATACTTCTATAAAGTGCTGAAAAATAAAGTATATATGGGTCAAATTGTAAAGTTTGGAGAACAACACCCGGGAACTTATGAAGCACTCATTCCCGAACATCAATTCCAACAGGTACAGTGGGTCTTAAAGAACCGCGCGAAGCGGAGTTACCTCTATTTGACGGAACATCCTGACTTTCCATTGCGACGTTTTGTATCTCATGCTGAAACAGGGAAAAAACTCACCGGAGGGTGGGCGAAAGGCAGAAATAAGAAGTTCCCCTACTATTACTATTCCGGCAAGGGAAAGAGTTTTAAGCGCGATTTTTTGAATGACAAGTTTGCAGCCTACGTAAATAAATTCAGTTTAAAAGGCGATAAGTTGGAGGAGTTTAAAGAAAAACTTCGGGAAAACCTTACCAAAGAACAAAGTGATGCGCTATTCAGACGTAAAGAACTGGAAAAAAACATCACAATGCTAAATGAAAAAATTGCCTCTTTGATAGATAAAAACTTTCAGGGATATATTAATAATGAAGTATTAGGTCGCCAATTGGATTTGACCCAAAAACAATTGCATGATGCCGAGGCGATGTTGGCCGATATACCTAATCAACTTTGTGATGTTGATGATATGGTTGATTTTACGGATGAATACCTAAAAAATCCGGGAAATTGTTGGTTAAATGCAAATCCATCGCAAAAAATTTTGCTTCAATGGTTCAAATTTCCAAAAGGTATAACCTTCGACGGAGAGAACTTTCGAACCACTGAAATAATCAATATTTTCAAGGTAAAAAGGAGCTTTTTAAACAAAAAGTCTCCTAAGGTGCACTCTAAGACTGAAACTTTGAACCATACTTCTATAACAGGGGAATTACCCATTACTGTTTATTATCAAATAGCTAAAGAAATAAACTTCCTACAATCAATTTTTGAAGATAATAAAGTTGTATAAATAATAAAATATCGTTATGTAACGGTGCTACATAAATCAGGTGTTTTATGATGTAAATTTCAATATCATAGATATGGCCTTATAGACTGTTCTCATTTTATTTAGGAAATTTTAATTCATCGCCTCATAATTCTCTAATGTCTTTAATCCTCTTCATCATAGTTGAATTCTTCCCATCCAGAACCATCGCAGGTTTTACACTCCCCATCTCCCCCACAAACAGTGCATTCATCTCGTTCAATAGTAGATACGACATTTATAACTTTTTCCATTATGTCTAAAGGCTCATAGCCTTCCCCCTTACAGTGCTCGCAGAGCCCATTTCCCTTAACTGTTAAATAGTACCATTCTTGCTCTGCACAATCGGGGCATGTTCGCCTTCCCTCTTTTGCCATATTTATTATTTTTTGTAAATATAATATCCACCCTGCTTTTTGTACAATGTATTAATGAATAATTTTGAACAAGAGTTATTGAAGGGGGATAGCGCTGAAAAATATAAAAAAAGAGTTGAATGGGAAAAGTCTCGCGCCGCACTTGAGAAAATTACTGACAAACTTGGACTTGGAATAGATGAGGACATTAAAGATACTGTTGCAACACTAAATGCGATGGGCATTCCCACTACCTCTTCATGTGCAGGGCACACAAATCGAGAGGGGGAAGGATTTGGACTACCATATATACAAGTATGTGCACCACGCCCAAAAGACTGGCAAGAGAATATTGAAGCCCAAAATCTTTGGATCGAATCAAATAAAAACACATACGAAAAGATGTTAAAATTACTGAATGAATTTTATAAGAATAGGTTTGTTGAATCAGACGTACGACTCATATTGCATCCAATCGGAATTTTTGGTGGATTTCATTTGAGAAATTCAAGAGAGAAACAACCTTTAGACTCAAACGATGAAAATAGAATAAAAAAAGTTATAGAATATCAAAATGAAATGAAGGAATTTGGGGATTTTATAAATGACAAATTCATGAATACATTTTAAAAGAAAAGCAAAAATACCACAAAGACTGTTGGTAATTGAAACTGGAGAAAAGAAATTTACTCTGAAAGAATCCAATAAAAAGCCCAAGTAGGCTAATACGACACTTTTTTAACTACGTTCAATATCCTCTTGTGAAAAGGATATATTCTGGCCACAAAAGGGGTGTTTTGTTTTAAATTCAATTCTTCCTCATAAGATTGTGAAAACCCAATTCTTTCCCCTCTGCTCCACTGCTTTTAGACCCATGCCGTTATCACTGGCACGGACTAAAATTATCCTCAGAATTATTAAGCGGTTTCTGTAAGGTAAATTGCACAAAGTGTATTCAGTTTTCGTGCCTCAAAATCTCATACCCTTTACCGGTTTTATAACAGAGTAAAATCCTCTCCACGCAATCCGGGCCTGCTCACCCGGATTTTTGCTTTGACTTTCTTTTTTTTGCCTTTTCTTCATCTTCTTTTTTTCACCCTCAAGGGGCTAAGCAAATTTCAATCCGCCCTCTTGTCAAGGCCGAAGCCTTCGGTGTATTCACATTTTTTCTTTCGCGCCTCATAAAAAATATGACCTACAGCCTTGCCAATTCCGCTATACCGCACGATGGGAGTTTGCTTATCCCTTTCGGGGGAAATGTTTTTTGTTGAGAGAGAACCTTCCCGCAAAAGACACACAACAGTAAAAACTATTTAAAACCATGAGTACACCCAAAACAAACGGCAACGGTGCGAAGGAAGTAACACCCGCCACAGCAAACAAAACGACCACACAGCCTACCGCTGAACAACTGAAAGCCCAAGCACAAAAAGAACAGGCGCAGTACTTTGACGGTTTAACCGACCTTGTCTATAAGCGTGCACGTTTTCAGGAGCATAAGGATGCGGTGTCTGAATTGTCTTTTGAGAAAGCGCACGAGGACATCTTTGAGCATACTAACCAGTACGGGGGTATGATTGTGCTAAAAGACTTCAACCAAAATTCGTATGAAATCAAAAACCCTAAGTTGGTGATAGAGTTGCGTAACTACTTGCTTGCTCTCTTTGACGGCAAAATCACGGATTTGGAAAACGGCATTTTTTTGTATTCAGAACAAAAGAAGGCAACCCCTGCCGCGTAAAAATTGGCACACCACCCGTCTTGTGGCGGGTGGTTTCTTTAAACTTCAAATTATTATGATGGCACAATCCTACTTTGACCGATTGGAAACCTTGCTTAAAAACAAGCGGCTGATTGAAACCAAAATAGACCAGCTCACATTTCTTACCTCTACCGATATTATTTTTAAGCAACCCCGCACCACATTTACCCTTGTATCAGGTGTGGGAGATTATGAAAAGGTGTATTTCAAGCTCACCACTGATAAAACTATACTGCGTTCCCTTCGCTTTCTGCTTAGGATATATAACAAGCGATTGGCAAAGGTAGAAGCGACTATCCGCGAAGAGTACCCCGAAATGCAAAACCAAAACTCAAACAACCATGAACACGAATAGTCCTTTTGACCGATTGGAACAGCTTACCCGCAAACGGAGAGTGCTTATCAACCGCAAAGAACGGTTGGAAGAAATCACCCTCACTCCCGAAGGCGACTATACTGCCATACTTAGACTTGAAGGCAGTAACGGCAATGAGTTCACCATAAGCAACTCCAAATTCTTACACCGCTTTTATAGCGAACTCCATACGGGCTATGTACAGAAAATACAGGCCATTGAAAAACAGATAACGGAACACAAACACACTAATAAGTAATACTATGACAACCACGACAGAAAAAACACAGGAATTGAAAGATACCAAAGAACCCCGCCCCATAGACCAAGCGCGGGAACGGTTGAAACTATTAAGCCTTGAAGTGAAAGACCTAGTTGATGACGGCACGTTTGAAACTATAAACGACGCCATTATGGAAACCCTATACAAAAGCCGTGAACATAGAACCTTTAACAGCTTTATGGGATGGAAACAGCAAGGCAAGCAGGTGAAGAAAGGCGAAAAGGCATTTTTACTGTGGTCGAAGCCAAAGCACGTGCCTAAAGAACCTGTTACCGATGAACTAAACGAGGAAGCCGACACAGACCATGCGAACCCTACCCAAGAAGAGTATCGGTTTTATGGTATTGCGTACTTGTTTTCTAATGCGCAGGTGGAAGATATACCACAACCTGTAAATGACAACCCAGAACCTGAACCACAGAGCAAGGAGTTGGAACCCCTGCCTTATGAATAACGGCTACTAAAGTATTTCTATATCCTGTATAGGGTATGTGAGGCGAACGGCTCTCTACGGGGCCGTTTTTGCCGCGCGGGGAAAGCGGCAAACCCTTGTCTCTTTATTTTTCTTTTGGGTAAGGGTTTTTCTTCTGTGTGATTTTCTTTCGTTAACATCCCCGTCCAATCCCAATTTCCTGTTAACTCAATGAAAATACTCTAATTGAGCCTATTAAAAAATGTTTTCAAGTCAGTTTTAAGGTATGTACACACTGCTTCAAGGGTACTTACAGTCATATTTGCTTTCCCTGTTTCTATTCTCCCAATATGGATATTAGTATCGTTATAAAATTCTTCTTGGGTAATGCCCTGCTCTATTCGGATTTGTTTTATCAATAACCCGATTTTTTCCAGTAACTCTTGATTCCGTAGGTAACCCATAAGGGCAAGGTTGATAATTTAAGAAACTTTATTAATGACGAAATCGTCAGAATGTGTATTTTTGGTTTCTTTTAATTGTGAAAAGCGTATTTCACCATATTACCCCTGTCCCCAAAATCGCATTGCCCACTGCGCAGGGGTTTTCGTTTATCGCTTTGACGGATATTCTATACTTCAAAGCAGATAATAACGAGGCGTTGGTGTACTACCTCAAACCGTATGACACCAAAACCCACTCAGCAGTTATCTTCAAGCGTTTGAGCGATATAGAAGCTGCTCTCCACTACAACGGCTTTTTACGTATCCGTCGCAACTACCTCATCAACACTTACAACATAAAGCAGGTAAACAACCGGGCAATTGTAATGGCCAATGATGAGACATTATATCCGTCACGGGATAGGGGTAAGGTGGTAGAAGCGTATTTGAAGGAACATTTTTACATCTGATTTTACCGTTTACCTTGTTTGTTCTACCCTTCACCTATCTTTCTCTACCGCTTACGGGTTTCGGTAGGTGGGGTTGTGTGGACATGATAGTTTTGTCCGAAACAATCAAATTCTATCGGTATGAAACAGCTAACTATTATTTCTTTTGTCATAGTCATTTTATTCAGTTCTTGTTTTGGGGTGCATTCGGGAACGTTTCAATCGTCGGCACAACTCAGTTCTGCTAACTACAAAATCGTTAAGCGGGCTGCACAAGGCAAGGCCACAACCACTGTTGTACTGTATATGGGTGGTCTTGGTAAAGAGGCCCTTGTAGCAGAAGCAAAAGAAAATCTAATGCGTGAGTACAATGTATCGGACAAGCAGTTGCTTGCCAATGTAAGTGTGGACTTTAGAACAATTACTACTCCCCTGTATTTGGTGATGTGGCAACGACAATGTACGGTGACGGCAGATATTGTTGAGTTTGTTAAATAACCTGCTATGAAGTGTAAAAGATATATCACGCTATTAGTTGTGGTATCGTGTTTTATTTTTTCCGGTTGTTCTAATGGTAAGCTCACACGCAAAAAAGCAGCACAACTGATTGAAAATTTCTACGAATATCCCAATGTGGAAACGGTGAGCCTTAATCTAAACGTAACCGTTGCCAATCACTATACAACACTGATAAGAGAGGGGTATCTATCAGTACCGCACTATTACGGTCTTATGTTTCCGGACCTGACGGTAACTGACAAAGGTATGCGCTACCGATATACAGGAACTGAAGGCACCCAATTTGCAACCAATATGCGGAAGCTGAAAGAAGTAACCTCAATATTGTTTGATGATGGAAACGAAACCCGGGCAACGGTGGAGTTTACATGTGTGCGTTATGATATTACGCCGTTTGGACACCACAAGAATTATAAGGAACACGATGAGGTAACGTATTCGGTCAAGATGGCAAAGTATGATGACGGCTGGCGGATTACTACGCCAAATGGAAAGAATTACAAAGAGGCTGACTTTCCTGATGTTGAGGAGTTTTTAGAGAATTAAAGAACGGTAGTGCATTTGTATACACACGGCCTGTTCCCGCTCGGGGGCAGGCCTTTTTATTTTTTCTTGATACAAACTTTAAAAGTGATTGAAGGGCTTTTGGTATGGTGATGCTAAACCAAGTCCTTTATGAATAACTCTATAAACCTTTTTGAACAATTACTACAGCACTTTACCGGGCACCCCCCTGACCGTGTATTTGATAATTTCCTGTCAGTTGCCATTTGCTTATTGGCTGCCGACTCACCACAGCAGACCCCTTCACCCTTTAATTTTGAGGCATGGTACTCCGAAGTCTCCCGACCCTATACAAGACGGGAACAGAAGCTGTTTCCGTTTTTGCTCCATGTATTGATTGAAGAGATACAAAAGCGGGTGAATCTTAGGGAAGATCCCGATGTATTGGGAGAGTATTATCAACAGTACTTTATGAAGGAAGAGGAACTGCTCATCCTGCCTTATAATGCATATTTGGTGATGGCTCACGCATTATCGAAGCGGGATACACCTCTTATCGCCCCTGACTTTATGGTAACGGATTGCAGAAGCGGCGGGCTTATCTCCGCACTTTTCTCTGCGTTTGGAGAGGAACGTGCATACTACGGCCTCGAACACAATCCGGTATGCGCGAAGATGGCTGCCATTAATGTGTTTTTGCGTGGGGTATCGGATGCGGAAATTTTGTATGCGGATACGCCAGATGGGTTTTCTGTCAGTTACAAGATTACAGGGTCGCCGCACAGCCTTACGATAATTACCCGAAAGGAGGATTCTAAATTGTGGGCTGCTAAGACCTCTCCGGAGAGCAATATGAATGTTGTGTCTTTGTCTCAAATCCAAGTAAAGCCGCGGTAGCGGCTTTCTTGTTTTGATGGATTGTTAACGGGAGTAAAATTGTCCCCCGTTGCAGGTATATACCTGCACCTTATACTTATCGGTGTACTGTTCTTTCACCCTCCTTCATCTCTCACTATGGATTGCCTGATTTCTTAATGAGTGTAATGCTTCTGTTTTGGTGATGGTTGGTATGGCTTAGCTATACCAACCAATAACACCTACACCATGAAACTTATTACTTCTGAATTACAAGCCCGATTTTTGGAAATCGGCGAACAGCGTGAGGAAAGCGACCCAATCATCGTTGCTAAATTCTTTAATCCCTGTGGCTCACAAACATGGTGGGCAATTAGTTACGACCCTGAATACAATATCTGTTTCGGGTATGTGACAGGGATGTTTGTGGACGAACTAGGCAGCTTCTCTATTGATGAAATGGAGGCTCTGCGGCTGCCGTTCGGCCTCAGGATTGAACGGGATATTCACTTTGATGAATGTCGCCTTTCTGATGTGAAGTCGGGTAAAGTGATGTAAGAAACTTAAAAACTCTCAACGAAAGTCGAGAGTTTTTTGTTGTAGTAAAGCGTTTTTAAATGGTTCTTCGTTTAAAGCACTCTGGCATCCTCGTTCCAGAAAGGCTCGTCCCTCCAGTCGATAGGGAATCCCATATATGCTAAATCCACTTCAGGATATTTTTCTACTATTGCATTAAACTTCGCAACAAATTTTGTCTTTGGATCGATTACCCTCAAAAGATATAATCCACAGCACAGGGATATGTAGATTTTATCCAAACTTACATTATTATCACTTATCCAAATATCTTGGGGCTTTGTTAAAACTTGAGGTCGAACTTTCATTGTCCTATTCCATAAACGTCCGTGATGGGCACAAATATTTCTTACATAAGTCAATGTGTGAAGCCAACTTTCAAGTAGATCCGGGGAGTAAAGATTGAAATTCTTTGTAATTGTTTTTTTTGCTTCAGATAACTTTAGTAAACGAAATATTTTTGACAGTAATCCTAGTGAAATTACTTCAAAAGTAATCCAAGAAGGTGGCCGTTTGGGGATAGTGTATTTTGAATGATAATGCCGAATTATACTCTCCTTCTTTGCCCTTTCAATTTCTTCATCAATTGTCCTCAAGTTTTGATTAAAGATTTTACGCTCCTTAAAATTCTTTGGATCTTCAAACCACCATCTCCTTCCTGCCCCATTGGAAAAAGGAAGTTCATCAACGGAATAATGGTAACTCAGTTGTGTTCTAAAAGCAACTTCGAAATGTTCTATCATGTCGAATATCAACAGACGAAGTTCCCTATCAAAGAAATAAATTTGAAAGATGTTGTCTGTAGTTATACCATCAAAAAAAGAATGATCAGCACTTTGATTATCCTGTAAATCACGTTGATATGGTATTAGCCGAAAGTAACATATCATCGAAAGATAATCTCGAGCTTGCTTTTTATCATTGATGATTAAACCTCGAGCTTCGAGTAGATTAATTTGCTCATCAATAGTAAGATGTGGTTTTAGAAAATCCGTCATAGCGTAAAAAAAATGACCCGCCCGGGTGCGCATGAAAAAATTTCATTAAGCGTGGGCGGGTTCTATTATTTTCAAATTTACTCAAGACGCTATCCTGATATAAATTCTTAATCTTCACAAAATGTTAATAAGCTATTGCAACCGACTAGTAAATAGTTTAATAGTGAACAATAAAAATTTAACGGACGGCAAAGGTACGCGGTTTTTTCAAAAAAACAAACATCTTCTACAAATATTATAAAAATATCTATGTTGTGTCAAGTGTAAATCTATATTCTCTGAATCAGCCAGATTGCATTGGACGGTATCCATTAACCGTCCAATGCAATCTGGTTGGGGACAACAATCCAAAAAATACATTATGCCTACCTTTCAGGGCTGTATTTTTTGTGCCGTTTTCCCCAAGCCCCTTTCATGTCTAGAAACAAAAAAGGCCGCCATAGGCAGCCTGATTTATAAATCCCTTTATAAATGGTGTATCACCGTTCCCTTTCCTTCTTTCGCTCTTCGCGTTGCTTACGGATACGGTCAAGGGTTGATACTATTTCTTTTTCTTTTGTATGTTCCTTTTGTAATGCGTTGATGTGGTTATCAAACCCAAGCCGGGAGAACCGTACCTTTCTGTTGGTTTTAGGAGCTAAAACCCCTTGCAAACGGCCGTTTCGTTCATATACAGTAATCCCCTGTTCCTGTAAAAGTTGTTTGAGATCATCGGGTGAGGCGGATATGGTGAGTGCCTGCTCTATGGCGTGGGTAAGTATTTCTTTGTCGGTTGTACCAGTCCGTGCTTTAAGGTGGTATTCATTATCGTGTATCCGTACCTTGTTGTTTTTGTCGTGATCTACGACGGAGTGAGTTATTTCGGGGTAGCGTTCCAATTGTATGGCTTCCAAATCCCGCTTGAGTTTGGCGAACTCACCTTTACTTATTCGCAACGACCTCCCCGTGAGTAGCTCTAAACTTGAGTGCACCACGTGCAGGTGTACCGCATTTTGCAAAAAATGTGGTGTTGCAACGTACAGTGATATACCCCTTCGTTTGGCAAACTCCCTTGCAATATCTTTTAGCATCGCAGTTGTGATGTTCTGTCTATCAGAAATATGCCAGCTAATTATAACGTGGTACAGGTAGTTTTGGTTAGAGCGTTGGTATAAGCGATAGCTTTCCTGAGTTTCGAAAGATTGCACCCATTCATCTACTGTGTGGCCGGTGAGGTTTTTAGTGTACACAAACCGCTCAAGCCCGTCGGGTGCGGGTTTTTCATTTTCGTGCAGAACATAGTTTATGAGTTGTCGATAGGATGGGGTCTTGCGGCTAAGGGACTTGATAATCACGGTTACTTTTTTTCGATTAGTTGCCTAATGGTTGTTATAAGTTCCGGGGACCTTTGTAAGGATTGCTCGATTAACTCCAACAATTCCGGCGGGTTGTGGTACAAGCTCATGGTCCAGTTTTCCAGTATGGTAAGGCGGGCTTTTAAAGTATCGAGTTCATCGAATGAGAGGGTGGTGTTTTCGTGTTGAGTGAGATGTTCGTGGATGAGGCCGAGCAATTGCATAATCTTTCTAAAGATTGCAACATTGGGCAATACTGGAGAATTATTGAGGTGGCCGATGGTGATTTCTTGGATGAGCTTGGTTGGACTGTTTCCGTAGGCTGTGGCTGCTTTTTTGAGTTGCGTTACTTCATCTTTAGAAAAGCGGGGCTTGTAATATACAGCCCCGCTGTCTTTTTGTTGCTTTCGCCACTCACGTTTCCAAATCGCATGGTACTTTTTGCGGGCAATTTTTAGTCTGTTTTCATCCGCGCCTACTAACCCCTGTTGCTCCATGTAGGTAAACCACCCGCTTCCCTGTTTGGGTTTGCGTGCCATAACAAGAAACAGTTAGAGGGGTAATTGCGGAATAATAATCTGTGAGATTGGCTCAATAACTGTTGGAGGTATTTTTGACCGTTCTTTAAACCGCCAAATAGTGTAGTAGGGTTTAACATCAGCAATAATAGCTGGGTAATTACCACAAAGTAATAATGCCTTATCCTTTTGCATTGTTCTAATGGAATAAGCCGACATTAAAGGTTCAACTCGCTTTGCGCCATTTTCATCAGTTACAGTCGTTGTACCAAGCATTTGTTGAAGTTCTTGTGCTGTAGTCAAATTCTGACCCGCCATGTATAGTTTTGAATAGCAACAGCTTATAACGCTTTCCGCCCCTGCTTTTCCATAGGCACGCTCTACTTGCGAAAATGATTGATAAATCAGCAGGATAGAAATTTTATACTTCCTACTTGTCGCCAAAATCGTTTCGAGAAATGTACCTAGGCTGAGCGATGATGCCTCATCAATGGCTAATACCACCGGTAATCCGTCTTTTGTAACGTCAGTCATTAGACTATTCATCAGGCGGAAAAACAGTATGGACTGATAGAGGTTTAAGTATTTGTCGTCAAGTACAGATGCTTGGACAAAGATGCACGTCGGTCGGGTGCGGGTAATGCCCCAATCGAACGTGCTTTTAGAACTGATCTGTGCGAGGTTTGTATCTACAAAACACGCAAGACTGGCCTTAAGGGTCGCCACTGTTGAAAGCCTTGTTTTATCCGGGATACTGATGATACTTGCGTAGGCAAGTTGCAAATCTTCAGGTGCGTGTATGACATATTTATCAAGAGCCTTGTCGTCGCTTGCAAATTTTTCGCATAATCGTTTCAAGTTGTAAAAATTGTGATATTTAGGGTCTTGGGTTTTGAGGATTTTCATAAGCACGAATGCAAGCTCTTTGGCTGAGTGTCGCCAGTAGGACTCTCCTTCGTTTCCCCCATTGTTTGGTGTAGTAACTAATTCTGCCAGCCTTCCTAAATCGGCATCAGACAAGTTCCCATCAAGTGGGTTCCATGCATCAGAACTTAATTGAGCGTTTGATAAATTTATAACCCGAACATCATATCCTTGTTGCTTAAGATAGCCTGATGTTATCCTGTGTAATTCACCTGCTGGATCTCTAACCACATAGCTTTTTTCACCTCGTGATGAAAGGAGTGTTGTGGCCACAACCGCTAAACTCTTTGAGCTACCCGGAGCACCAAAAACAGCCATGTGGCGTGTGCAGGTTTCTATCGAAAGCGCACGGTCGCCAATCCTCACGCCTTTGTTCCAAAAACTGATAAGTTCACCGGGATTGTCCTTGAAAGAAGCGTTGTGTTGGGTAGTAGTGGCTTGAGTAGCTGTCGTACCAGCGATAAGGGCGAAGAAGGTTTTTAAAATAAGCTCAATTAATTTGCCTAAGAAGATAAGGGTTTTGTGTGCAAGGGTTATACTGATGCGAAAAATATAACCCAAAATTTTGTTGGCGTTGTCCATGATATTTTATTTTTTAATGAATTGGTAATTGAAAATTTGTTTAGAAAAAATTGAAGAGTTTTTGATTTGAGGTGTGTAGGCAAAAAAGCCTTTGTGCAATAGCACTATTCCACCCAGCCGTAGTATTTGGCAAAGAGGTAGAGGGCGATAACCAAAAATGCGAAGGCAAGAGCTCCTGCGCTTGATTTCCCTTGTGGCTGGTAATAGGGGGATTGCTTCGGTTCCGATGCGGTGTTCTTTACAGCACCTAATAAAAGCGTGACTTTTCCGAATCTCCTACCCCATACAAATAGAGGGCGTTTGGACATGGTAAATGTGTATTACTGATAATTGTCTGCATACCGGCTACCGAGGGAGCCGATGAATACCTCTGCGCCGTGCTTTCTGAAGATATGCGCAAAAACCTGCGAGCGTTTTGCATACGCTTCGTTTTCTTTATAGTTTGGTGCTTTATACACCAAGAAAATACTGATGTTGTTCAGGTCCTCTAACGGATACTGCTGCTCCAAGGCTGACGCTACGGCTTCCGGGTCTTTATTTAATAGTTCCTGAGTCTTTGAATCGTACAGGCTGACGCTTGAATGCTCGAGCAGGTCTGAGTAGATTATGCAGACTTTGCGTGCGTTGTGTGATGCCGTTTTTTTTGAGAGTGTATTGAGTGCTTTGGCACAAGTTCTGAAAACTATAGATTTCGCTTTCTTAATGCTATCGCGTTTGGCAAGCACGGTCAATTGTGCAGATAACTCTTTAGAAAATTGTTTCACTTTTTGCTTACGCAGGTCTTTGTTCACCGTTAACGGATTTTCTTTAGGCAGTTTGCATAGAATTGCTTCCGTATAATCCCCGTCGGTGATGGGGATTACGGTAATGCACGCACCTGTGTATATATCCGCAGTTACTCCTGCAAATTCCAACAAGGTGATGGCATCGGGATAGATGAGGTGTGGGTCGGTAATATCTACCAACACTACCAGTTCTATATTAAAGGAGTCTGACGAGTGTTGTTGGGTACAGCCTGCTGCTATCGCTGCAATGACTGCAAAGAAGATGAGTTTATTCATTAGATGTGGTGGATTTGTAGTTGAAGTTTGTTTTAAACGGAAAAGGATACGGCTCTTGAATGGATGGTGCGAATGGTGTTGTCTTTCGGGTTACAATGCGCTTTTTATAGTCCTCAAAACCACTCTTTGCAAAGGAGATTACCTGTTGCTCGAGGGTATGGCCGTACTCGTAGATTTGTGCGGCTGACAGTGCCGTTGAGCGGGAGTTTACATCGGTAGCTTTTATCTGTTGCTCAATTGCCTCAAGCTGTGCTTCCAACTCCTTCTTTTTACGCTGTGCTGTTTTGTAATTGGTATATTTTGTTTTGGTTTCTTTATCCGGTTGGAGTAAGGATAACAACATAGCAATTGAAGTCATTATTACCGAGGTAACAATAAACAACCCCGGACTGTATATGATACCTTCCCCGCCATCTTGTTGCGATAACTGTGTGAGATAATCGGCCCTCCCCGTGCCTATGAAATAAAAGAAGACAACCGGCAGTAGCCACATAATCGCAAACACAATGCGTTTTTCTTTTGGGGTACGTGCACGGCGCAGTACCGCAGGTACGCTATCGTAATAGGAGGAGAGAGCTATCGCCAAGAGTGAAGCGGCTATTGCCGACTCTATCCAGTTGAGGCCAAACTGAGAGAAGATCGGGGTAGTATAAAGCCCTTCAAACAAGGCAATGGCTGCCACCGTTGTTTTGATGCCCATGTGTTTAGCCGGATTGTAATCGGGCGGCTGTGACATATTCGCGCAATGGTCTGTAAGGGCATCCCCTAACTCTTTGCGGGAATTATGCAAATCTTGCTTATTGCTGTTTGCCGCATCGGTAGTTTGGCGCACCTCAAATAGCAAGGCATCACTTTGAAGATGTTGATTGATACGAGTTATAAGGTTCTCAAATTTGCTATGGTGTTCCGCCCAATAGAAGGAAAAGGTTTCGCCTTCGCGGGGAAGGTTACTTACTGCTAAATGGTTGGCATCGGAAATAAATTTTTCTTTAATGGTGTCGAGTTCCCTATGAAGCAGGGCTTCAAGCCCCGCATCCATAGGATTGGTTTTTTGTATATTCATTATTGTAACTATTTAAATGGTAAAAAAATTTGTACTTATTAAATGTGATTGCCGCTCTATATCTTCATCCCTTTCTTTTCTGTTTTTACGAAGGGTATCAAGCAATGATGGGTGTTTGGGAGTGTCAAAATCTGCCGGGTAGCGTTCTATACTGTACTGTAATTGAACCGTTTCCAATGAAGCCTTTAAATTGTGTACTTGCCGTAGAAGGTGTGCCTCTTTATTGGCAATGCTTTCCAACTCTTTGTGAAGGGTTAGTTTTTGTGAGGGGTTACTCCCGGTTAGTTGGTGAAGGGTATTTTGTTTTTGGAGGGTTATTAATTCTTTTTCTTTGCAATAGCCTACAGAGGTTGGCTACTGAATGAGCCAACATAATATCTTCAACAGTGGGATCGGATTTGTTTTTAGGTTCCATTGTATTAGCGATCCATTTCTTTGTCGTTTTCTTTATTCATTTTGTTTTGACGGGATTTTTCCAGTGCCCTTTCAGCATCAATAGCTTTTTGCTCCCGTTCAGCAGCAGCGTATTCATCAAAAGTGTCTTCGGGGTCACGGGACGGGATATTGCGTTGTGGTTCCAGTAGAGATTTTTGGTATTTGAGCCTATCGAGTTTTTTTGATAGGAACTGCTCACTGTTTTCAAGGTTCTTCATCTTCCAAAACTGTTTGAGGTTAGCCACACCCTCTGGGGTGCGTGCAATGCCTACTTCTATAGCCTGCCGTTTTGCTACAACCGTATCTATTTGGTTTTGGACATCCTGAATGGAATTGTCGAGTGCTGTAAGGGTTGCTTCGTCCTGAAGCAGTTCCCTTTCTTTTTTAGTTTTATTCATAATAAAATGTGAAGTGAATGGAAAAGAACCCCGGCATCCGCCGGGGTTGAGGTGTCTTAGTTGTCTGCCCAACGTATTGCAGCCTGGATTTGGTGCAAAAGCAGTTTATGACCTTTATAGGTCGGGTATTGCTGCTCCACCTCGTGCAACTGTTTTTGGGCCCTGTGCAGTTCTTCGCTCGCGGAATCCATCATGCCTTTGGACAACAGGGTCAGGCCATATCTGTATTGCACATGAGCTTGAGATTTTGTATGGGTAGGTCCGTACAAACCCTTACCCTGCGCTGCAACAACGAATTTTCCGGCATCAAGGATGATATTTTGCAGTTTGTGGAGATTTCTTGCCGCGTATGCTTTGTCGGCCTTCAGCCTCAACAGGTACTTATCACAGTACAGCAGACCGGGGGCGTGCTGCTTTTCCCAAAAACTGCGTTTGATACCTTTTATTATGGTGATGGCGGTATCATGGTGATTTTTGCCGATGAGGTATTCTTCATAGGCATTTTTTGCGGCGGTGAAGTTAACTGAGTGTTCGCCCGGTTCGCGGTTTGTTTTACCCTGCTCTTCACGCGCAGCGATACCGTTCATGTAGTTGAGGGCTTCAGCCATTTGTTCATCGGTGATGTCCCTGCAGGTTAGTCCCAATTCTTTCAGTATGCGGGATTTTACCAATGGATTTTTGAGGGCGGCCGCGCCGCCATAGCTTGCGATGATACCTTTTAAGGTATTCATGTACGGTAAATGTTTCATTTCTTTCTAAGTTTTAATGTGTTCTACCCTTCCCGGAGATTTTGGGATAAGGCTTATGCGGCAGGTGGGTAAAATAAAAAGCCGCACAAGCTCATTTTTGGTGAACTTACACGGCTGTATGGCTGCCTATTGACAGCTTTTCCATAACTTGCTATCCTCGAAGGAGTAGCGAACTGTCTGATAATGTGTAAGTTCGTGAAGCGTGGCCGCCCTGGATCAGAGGGCGGTCTTTTTGTATGTAAGCCCGGCATACTACATGGCCTTAACTTCCTGCCATAATTGTTTTTTATTTCATGTGATTTTGTTTATTTGTATTTATTGTTTTAAATGTTTTTGAAACACTCACCTTTTGGCTTGGTGTTTCAATATTCGAAGCAACCTATAAAAGGTGTTTTTTTGGCTGCCACCCACTATTTCTTGGGCAACCAAAAGCTACAAACAACTAACTATCAGTTAAATGCAAATAAAAAGCGTTTATAAGAATGTTTTTCTTACTGTGTTGCTAACAAGGATTATCAGAAAGGAATTAACACGCAACCGGAAAAATTTTACACGCACTCACCTTGGTCGGGTACTAAAAGAACGAGGTTTTGAACCTGCTACGCGAACAATTTGGGATTTTCTTACCAACGATATTGAGAACGTAAAATTAGCCTTCACTGAGAGCAGTGATAAGAATATTGGTTCTATTGATATATTGTTCACGCTGGTGCAATCGAACCTCGTTGGTATGAATTGGCATGAGTTTGAAAAAATTCAACGAGAGCAAATAAAACATTTTCCTGACATACAGGAAATTGTTACTCAATTTGACACATTAGAAATAGTTAATGCAGTAAAAACAGTTTTAGGGGGCCAAGAGAAGCATGGGAGGACTTTGTCATCATTATTAAACCCAGATAATTATGAGAAAGTTCCCAATAATGAAAAACTCTTGTTGAAAGATGTTCTAAAGCATTTTAAGGATAGAATAAATCTACGATTAGAACAGTTGTATCCTAAGGAGTATTCGATAGGCAGTTACTTGTTATCTGAAGATGAAATCGCATTAATCAGCTTTTTCCAATCCTTACCGCAAGGTTTAGCCGCAAATGTTAATTTTGACCAATTAGCAACAACGGACTCTTTCTATTTGATAAATTGTACTCCTGCGCTCATAATACAGAGATTATTAGAAAAGACCTTATTGATTAGACAAGAGAATGGAAAACTTGTATTAGCTGATCCTTGTTGGAAATTTAATTTACCGGACGTTAAGGTCAACTATCAGCCTTTATTCTGGTGTATTGCCGACCAATTAATGGTTACGGGCTACAACTTTCATAAAGGCATTGCTCTTTATTTCTATCAAAAGGCAGGACGTTGGGAAGAAACCCGGGAATGCCTGCGGTACCGTGGTAAATTAAAAAAAACAGGGTTTCTGCATTTATATATTGATGTACTAAATACTCAAATTGATTCAAGGTATTTTTTATCCATGCTTCCCTATGACCCTGAATTTATTTGGCTGTATTGGTCTCTTTCCTCAACATATAACAGTATTGGGGATCTAACAAACGCCTCATACACTTTGGCTAAATTATTTAAAGCAATCAAGCGTCGCTTTTTGGAAAAGCAACAATTTATTGTTGAAGGAATTGAAGTTGTGATAAAAGCTTTTCAGCTTGGACTCGATATTCTCATTAATTATGATGACAAAAATCTTCTTAAAGAGGAAGCGGAGGTCTTTAAACTATTTATCCTTGATTTTCTTTCGGATAAAGTACTAAAGGAACATATCTCCACTGAAAGGCTCTGCCAGCTATCTTCAACGGTTGCAAAGTACTACTATAAAATAGACGGCGGAAATTATGCTGCCAGGCTAATGTTTTCAGCGTTCGACAGTTTTATACCGAGTACAAAGTCCAGCACAACCGCATTGATTAACTTAACACTTATTGATATTGCAGACCCGTATTTACCCTATCCTCAGCTCATAACATGGGCAAAAACGGCCAAAAAGGTTTTTTATAATAACCATAATTATACAGGCTTAGCTAAAGCGGAATTATACTTAGCCAGTTTAAGGATATTAAATGATGAGCCTGTAACTACAGAATACCTTAAACGACCTATTCGTATACTAATAAACAGCGGTGGTTACGACGAACAGGTGTTAAAACATCTGAAAAATATTTGTACTCATATTGAAGTCGGTGATTTCCTGGAATTAGTCCTTACTGAAATAAAAAGGCTTGAGAGTATAAAGAACTCTTTTTCCGCAGGGACTGCTATGGCTCCGCGGCTTACCTTATTGCTTTTGGATTTCAATTCAAGAAACTATGACCTGCTGGGTTTTTTAAATGAATCTGAGGCACTGGGTATTTTATTATCGATGCAAAGCCCGACATTTAAAAAAACAGTCAGCCTGAAAAACAACAAAGAACTACAAGCATTGATTTCCGGCGATGACATCACCAAAATGCGCTACCTGAAAAAGGCCCGCGCATTGTCCGCTAATAATCCTGCTCATTTTTATCAGATTCCGTTAACCAAAACCATTCTGACAAGTTCGTGGGGCATAAATACTTTGCCTCAAGTGTTAAACCGATATTTTGCTCACGAGAGAGTTCAGGAAATAGCTAAACTTCCTGATCCGAAATTCAGGCTTGACTATACTCACTTCCTGATAAGGAATAAGAAGTTAAACCGGGCAAAAGTGATTTTGGATGGCTTTAACCTGACGAATGATTATCCGGAATACTATAATCTTTTAGGGCATTACAATAAATATACAAATACACACGCCCAAACGACCAATATTGTTGTAGGTTATTATTCTCAGGCGGTAACATTAGCTGAACAGCTTATCAAAAAAACACGAGATAATAAACTACAGTTAAAATTTACTAAGGATAAAGGCAGGTATTTAAACAACCTAGGTGGGTATATTATCGAAAACAGAATTTACAATAGTTTCGGAAAAGCAAAACGGCACCTTATTGAGTCCATTACTATTATGGGAAGTTATGGAGAGTTCCCTTATCCGTATCAATATTTGGCATTGCTCTATTTTATTAAATATGCCAGGCTGTCGAATAATAAGAAAACAAAACTAATAAACAGGTTACTCGGTCAATTCAATATAAGTAATGATGACAAAACGGATATTAACCGATTTGCCCGCGAAAGATGGCTTGAGTTACTTAATAGCTGATAATCATCTGTAACTGTCATTTTGTCTTCCACTCCTTTTTGGCATTTAATTAGTCCTATATCGGTTGCCTTTCAGCCATAATCTCTTTATGGCTTATATCTTTTGTTCGTAACTATTTCCCAGTATTTACGAGCGTTTTCACTCTAAATCTTATATCTTTGGCTAAGCCCAAACCACATACTCCTATTAATAAAACCGATTGTCCCGATGACAATCAGGCGGCACTTCGTGTTTTTGTGGAGTTGGTTATAAGGGCGTATAAAAGCAAACAGAAAAAGGAACAATCTAAAGATAATTAGCAATGGAAAGGGTTATCACGTATTGCAGGGTTTCGACAGACGAACAAGCCAGCCAAGGGTATTCTCTGCGGGATCAGAAGGATAAGTTGGAGAAGTATTGTACGTCTCAGGGATATGCTGTTGCTGCCCATTATGAGGAAGATTATTCTGCCAAAACGTTTGACAGGCCGGAATTTAAAAAACTGCTGGCTTTTGTTAAACGCAATAAAGGTTTAATAACCAAATTAATATTTATTCGCTGGGACAGGTTTTCCAGAAATATAACGGATGCTCTAGTGGTTATCCGTGAGTTAGCCTCATACGGCATTACCTGTATCAGTATTGACCAGCCCCTTGATTTATCCATACCGGAGA
>WBUH01000027.1 GCA_008933805.1 Bacteroidota bacterium | reverse complement strand
ATAAAAAAAGCATCTATTTTTCTAATGGGTACAACATAGGTACAGCGACTTAGTTGTTTAGGTAAAGCGGTTTTAACTCCAATGAGATAGCAACAGTGAGTGCCATTTGCTCTTTCGGGTCGGATTCAGCAATGTAGCGAAGGTAGCAATTTGACTTTAAGACTTCGGCTGCCTTTTGGGGGCTTTTTAATTGGGTCAGGATAAAGGCTGTCCGTTTGGTCAGTATTTCGTTGCGGAGATTGCTGGTAAAATTGATATACAGAGGGGTCTCTTCTAAGGTGTCATCTACAAGGCAGATGAGATACACCCCGCCTGTTTGGGGTAATTTATCGGTGTCCATCGTGCTGTACTTGTACGCGGGACGGTTTAAAAACAGTTTTGCCCTTTGTTGCAGGTCATTCCATCGGTGTGCGGGTTGCATCATCTTGTTTCAGGTAAAGGGTTTAAAATAGCCGCACCGATTGGTGCGGCTATGGTGTAAAAACACTGTGCATCCCTTCAAATGGGACTATTATATAAATTGGAGTTGTAGCTATTTTAAAATAACTATTCTGTGGGTTTCAGCAATTGCACCGTCTTGTGAGTTAATGCGCAATAAGTAGGTGCCATTTGCCAGTTGGTCAGTTGTAATCTCAAACAAAGGCTGGTTAGCTCCTTTAAGGGTCTCGTTAATTAGAACCCTGCCCATTAAATCGTAAACTTGGAAGGTATATTCCTTTTCCTCATCCGTTTCTATTGATACGCTCACAACATTTGAAGCGGGGTTGGGGTACACTTTGGTCTCAATTTTTGCAATAGGTTCTTCTGTTTCAGGTACAGAGCTTTCTTCATCCGTTTTGTTTGCCGTTTGCAATGCTTTGTAACCATTATTTTGGTCTTGACAGAACGCCTCAATTTCACTTTGAGATGTTTCGGGGTTCTTGCCGAAGTTTGAGAATGCAGCTACATTTTTAAACCTGATTTTGTTGCTGATATTCGTATTTCCCGATACAAAACGGATGCTTTTTGTTGCATGAAGTTCTGCTTTATAGCCCGTTTGAACGTCAATATTTCCATTCAGTTCTATTTGCTCCGCGTTCACATAAATTGTTGTCCCATCGGTTTTAAAAACAAACGGGTCGGTGGTTTCAATGGTTTCGTTAGTTAATACCAATAACGGTTGTTTTACCAAAGTTAGTTTGCTAAGGTCAGAGGTTGTATCAAACAGGTTGATGCCCAAGCTGTCATTAAACAACAAATACGTGAAACTTTGAAAAGTACTGTTTTGCAGTCCGTTGCTTCCTAATTGGTTAAAATACATATCTGCGGCCACCTTCATTTTGATTTGTTTAATTTTGAATAAGGGGTCGGGACCGTTAAAGCAGGTTAAGAACTCCCCCTGTTGGGTAGTGCTGTGACCGTTATCATCTGTAATTGTCCAAATAGCTGCTTTCTCTTCGGTATTAAAAATGGTTGAAAAATCCCCGTCAAAAAGAACCTCCCCTATGTCGTACACATTTTGCCACTTACTCTCCAATACAATTTTATAGGGTTCGCCTGCCACGGGAGGAAACGCATTTCTGACGAAAAGGTTGTCGCTTTGGTTTTCAACATGAAAGTTGTTAAAGCAAGTAGAGTCCTGCAATTTATTTTCCAATTCAACCACAAAACTCGCATACACCTTTGTTTGAATGTCGTCAAAATCTAACGCCCTGTTAAGTTTGTATTTAAGAGGCTCTTTAAAACGCAAAAACAACTTGTAATCTTGTTTCCATGTTTGTTGTTTCACATGGATAGTTTCAACAATCATAGGGTTGGCAGGGCTTATAACCTGTGGGGCGGTAATAAATTCATTTGTCAGCGTTTTGGTCAACGAATTGGTAAATAGTTTATTAATACGGGGTTTTCGCAACAAGGCAAATAGTCCCACTGCGTTATTATAAGCAGGGTAATTTTGCGGTGTTAAGTCTTGAGGGTACTTGTAAGTACCAGGAGTGAGGAAATTAGTAACCTGAATTGAAGCAACATCTGTAATTGAACCAGTTAACCTCATTTCACTGAAAGAGGCCGTAGGCATGGTTGGGCGTTGCGGAGCGGTCATAAAGTCTTTCCCGAAATTACCCGTAACCACCATATCCAACGCCTTGCCCAACTCACCTTTTACCGCCTTGCTGGCTTCTTCGCCCCATTTTTTTGCCGTTGTGGTATCCGACGAAGCAGCACCGTTGATATTTACCAAGGCACGTACTGCAATACCCCCGATGGCAGTGGCTACAAATGCTCCTGAATTGTTTAGTACCCCGTTTTTTGCCGCCAAAATAATTTGCCTGATGGCTTGGTTCATGGGTGAGTTAAAGCTCTGCAAACGGGTGTCATAGTCCCGCAGTTGTTTATCGTAATTGTCCAATAAAGAACCGAACGATTTGAACAATAAGGAACCGCCTGAACCTGAGTTCGCCGCAGCCTCTATTGACTCATTGGTAAGAAAATCAGCATCGAACGCATTAATGTTTTGTTGCTGGCCTACAATCCGGCCAAATAAATTAATATTTTGGTCTTTTACTGATTTGAAATCTAGTGTTAACTGACTCTCGTGTTCACACACACAAGGGTCGTACCCCAACTGAAAATCACTTGACCACCAAAGTCGGTGGTTGTTTTTATTGTGAAAATTTATAGAACTTACAAAGGTCTGTTCTGTTGTCTCATCTAAGGTTTTGTCATATCCAGATAAATGTCTGAAAATGCCAGTTTTTTTCGTATTACTTAGGTTTGGATGTCCTAAAATCATTCTAACACTATCCACTTGGTTAAAATCGGTAAAGAGGTTCGCAAACACACGCAGCTTTCCTGTATAGCGGTTGTAAAGGATTATGTACGGAACTCGGGCATTGGCCAAACCTAACGGGTCTGTCAATATTCGGTTAGGGTTTTTGAAATTTAGTGGCTCACCGTTGGGATAATACCCCGTATTCATCCACATCAACTCCCACCCGTCTTCCCAATGGATGTCTTTTTGTGCGGGCGCTCCCAACGTAGGTTGCTGTAAATATTGGTACTCAGTACCCATCGAAGAACTAAAGGGACTTACCAATGAAAGTGTACCTCCTGTAAATCCCGGCAACACCCACCCTGCGGTTGGGTTCAGTATTATATCACTAAAACCTGCTCCGCCAATTTTAGCAAAATCAAAGGTATTAAGCCAGGGGTTTACCTTGCCCGGAAAGTAAGTGGCCAATTCATCGTTAGTAGGGTTATCGTGTTGGGTTCGGATTAACCGTACACAATTTTGCGCGCAAAGCTGCGCAGAGGACAGTATAAATACTGCCCCGAAAAATATATTTTTCAGGTTCATTTTTTAGATAGTTAAATTAATTGGATATTTTCCTGCCTCGAAATATATAAGGCTTTGATGCGTATGTATATTTAAACACAATTTGATTAGTATGAGGGTCTATCTTGAAGTGAGACACTCCCAGATTGCCAAAGCTACTTTCGGTTCTAATCAATTCGGTATTAGAAGTCGGAATACCGCCACCTACAAAAGTGTCATTAATACCAGTAAGGTTTGTATATCTGTAAAGGCCATACGTGCAACTGTCAGTATAGCTATAGTCCTTAAAGTTTTTTATGGTTATTATGCTGCTATCTTGATTACTTCCATCCCATTTACCTTTAAAAACTCCAAAAATGGCCAAACTGCACAAGGGCACTATTTTAAACTTTTTAATGATTGTGTCCATACCATTGTCGGTAGGGAAACAGTTTCTATTAGCGTCTTTCTCCACCACCAATTTCACAGAATACTCTCCAAAAGGCACACTATAAAACTCACGCAAAAAAGACCGACTGGTAATAGTTTCCGCCCCCAATGTCCAGGTATATTTCGCGTCCTTTAAAGGACTTCTGAACTGTATTTCGGTAGTTGGAAAAATGGTGTCTTCAGAATATAGAATAGAATCACCTAAAAAAGGACCGAGGTCAAGCCTTTGTTCAATTATTATATCCGCCGTTACAGGTTTTTGCCCGTAACAAGGGTCGTAGTTTACACAAGCGGGATTGGTGGGGTCAAAACAGTCGTTTTTATCAGGTTTGCAACTGTTTAGGCTTGTTACTAATGCACCTGCTGCTATAATGATTATTATATAGTTAAATAGTCTCATACAGATTTTACATTAATTGGATATTTTTCTGCCCCGGAATATGTAATGTGTATTGCCGATGTAGTAGTCGAATAAAACAGTTTTGTTTTCAACATTTATTCTAAAATCAGCATTCCCAAGGATAATTGATTGAGGGTCTTCATTAATCATCCTCGAGTTTGAAATAAATACATTTGAGGATATTACGGTATCATTTAGCCCTTTTATGTTTGTAAATCTAATTAGTGCATTTCCACAACTATCCGCGTAATTCATACTTTCAAACGAACGCAAGCTAATAAGACTGCTATCGTTTGTAAGGTTATCCCACTTTCCCTTAAATACACCAATAATTGCTAAATTGCATAAAGGCACTATTTTGAATTTTTTGGTAATTGTATCCATACCATTATCGGCAGGAAAACAATTTTTATCAGCATCCTTCTCCACCACTAATTTCACTGAATACTCCCCAAAGGGCACACTAACACCAAAAAAACTGCGTTCAAAAGTTTGATTTGATAATGTCTCTGCGCCCAATGTCCACGTATATTTTGCTCCATTTAGCGGGCAACTAAAGCGAATTTGAGAGTGGGGGAAAATAGTATCATCTTCAAAGTAGAGACGACTAAGACTATCTGTGCCAAAGTTTTTAACCCTTTGTGAAATCTTGATATCCGCTGTTATTGGTTTTTGCCCGTAACAAGGGTCATAGTTTACGCAAGCAGGATTAGTGGGTTCAAAGCAGTCGTTTTTATCGGGTTTACAATCCGATAAAAAAACTAACAATAAAGACAATATCAAAAGCAGTGGCAATCGCATATCAGTGCTAATTATATCAAAGATACTATTCTTTTTCATTTGTAAGACTGTCCAAACGCTTCAAAAGTTCCTCGTTTTGCTTTTGCAATAGTTCGTTCTGTCTTTTAAGTTCATCCAATTGTTTTTGTTGTTCAATGGCATACAAGGTAAGCTCTTCAACTTTTTGAACCACTGTTGTCGTAACTGTGCCCAGCGATAAGCCTTTTTCTTCCACCTCTTTTGCTGAGGGCATTTGGGGTAAGTGGCCTAAGCTGTCTATTTGTTTTTCCAACTCCAATAGTGGTATTAAGATATAGTTCTTTGCAAAAACATAATCCGGCCAAGCCAAATCGGTTTGGGTTAAAAACACATCATTTTTGCAGGCAATTCCGCCGTTAACAGCAAGTTTAAACCCGAATGTCTCATCGGTGCCTATACCTACGCTGCCATTAGTACGCAAGGTTATCCCGTTTTGCCAAGTAATTTGGTTGTAACAATTGGCAACACCTACCTGCCAACGCATCACGCTGCGCTGTAAATCTTGGGTAATGCGAGAACTGAAATTGGGAATTGCTGCCCCTGACTGGTAGGAAAAATTAGGCATATTAAATGCCCTTGCACGGCCATAACCACTGCTATCGTTGTAGCAATTCCAACAAATAGAACCATCGTTACCAGCAGGGCCACCAATAATCATTTTATTTAGTGTACCTATGCCGATTTGAGGGGTAAATGGCAGCACATTTACAGGGCAATAGGTTCCGACAGGTTCGGGCGGGCCTTGCGGGTCTTGAGCCTTTGCAAACGATGCTGAGAATACACAAGCAACAGTGATAACTAAACGTAGTTTAGCAGTTAGTTTTTGAAAATTTTGTTTCATGAAGAGTGATAATTAAATAATGATTAAAAATGTTATTGATAAATGTGTGATTGGCCAAATGATAGCGCATCTGTTTTATCATAGTTTGTAGTGCTAAACTATGGGATGCGTTTGTTTTACCCTTTGCAAAATTTGCAAAGGGGTAGGAAAAGTTTACGGAAAAATGCAAGCTGACAATAAACATCGCAATGTGGTTAAACATAAAAAACTCAAAAAGGGCGTGTACCCCATACTTGTTGCACAGATAGGCTCGCGAAAGCCCTGTACAGCAACAGCATGAAGGCGGCACGCCCTTTTTAAGGGCGTGTCCTCCGATGCAGTTCTGCCGTACATAAGTTTCGCGATTTATCTGTACAGAACTATCATCAGGACACGTTATATGTTATCCTTATTGACTAAGTTTCGATGTTTCTATTCACCTACAAATGTAGTAAACAACACTCCGTTGCACAATAGCCAACAACACGTTGTTTTTAGAAACATACTGCTTTTGTTTGTATAAAGAGCATGGTTTTTGTGCTGCTGCACCCCAAACAGTAAAACAGTGGTGCAAACATTAATAATGTTGATTATAAATAACAGGGTGAAAACACGGTATTTTACATTATTTGACAGGAAAAATATTTCAATTCCTGCAAGGTACGATGAGGTATACCGGTTGGCCTTTAGCTGTTTTGTTAACGGCAAAACTGTGAAGCAACTTAAAACTGAAGACTAAAAGGCTATCTTTGGGATACCAACAACTACATTTCTGTACGGTGATATGGCAAAAACGGCATTTTCGTCAACGCAAAAAATCGTGAAACTCCTTGCAGGAGGCCAATCTCCAAAAAAGTAATGGTACAAGTGAGCATTTAGTTAGGATAGGACTGAGACTCTTTTGGCCAAGTACTTCAATCTCAGTACCTGTACAAGTGAGCATTCAACCGAGAGGGGACTGAGACAGGAAGCATTACCCCTGCAGATGAGTTGTCCAAATAGCCAAAAACACAGCGTTGGCATCTTGTAACAACACGTTGTTGGGATTTTTCAATACCTTGTTTTTAACCCACAAACACACTGTTTTACTGCCGTGATAGTGTGTTTCTGAAAATCAAAAAACCAGTATTTACGGGCAGTTACCTTGTGTGTGGTTGATATTAGTGTATATGTAAGAGGTAACTATTTACAGTCCTAAACAGAGGTAAAATCCACCGTTTTTTGGCATTTTCCAACAACACGTTGTTGATGCTGTGTTGCACAGGTAGTGTTCCACTTGTTCGAAACATCAAGAGCTTTACCTCCCGATTACAACAATAAAACGTAGTAAGGCGTCTTATTTATGTAGTACAAATATGAAACTAAGAATAGTTAAGAAGGCAACAATTTGTCCTAAAAGCATTTTAATATTACTTTTATTATGTGCAATAAATGGTAAGGCACAAAAACAGGAGATTAATACCCTTATACACGAAGTTAGCAAAGACAGTCTTGAAATATCAGTATTTAAGCTAACAGGAAAACTGCCAGTGGTGATAAATGGAAATTCCGACACTATTAAAACCCGGTTTTCATACAATCTTGGTAATGAAAAAGCCTTCAGCTATATCAAACAGGAATTACTGAAATATGGTTTAACTACTGATTCTATGATTTTTACTGCAAAAGGAAAAAATCTTTTTGGGATAAAAATGGGGTATAAGTATCCTAATAAACGCTTTTTTATCGGTGCACATTATGATAATGCACTATCATCTGCTGTTGTTCCGGGTGCAGATGACAATGCAAGTGGAACTGCGGCAGTATTAGAAGTTGCCAGAATTTTTTCAAGATTTAATTTCCCTTATACTGTAGTATTTGCGTTTTGGGATGAAGAAGAACAGGGTGCCTTGGGAAGCAAATTTTATACGGCAACGATAGGGAACGCACCGTGGAACTTTATGGGCTATATTAACCTTGATATGATAGGTTGGGATGGAAATAATGATGACGTTGCCGATTTGCATGTGCGTAATTCGGCAAACTCACTGCAACTTGCTGATAAGGCTGAAAAATGCAACGTATTGTATAATATTGGCCTTACTCTTCATGTGGTTAACCCGGGTAGCCCTGCAACAGACCATTATCCATTTTGGGAAAATGGTTTAACCGCAATAGGAATAAATGAGGAATATGATAATGATTTCAATCCCTACTGGCATACTTTAGCTGATTCAGCAGGACAGATTAATTTTGATTTTTTTCAGCGATGTACAAAACTTGCGTTAGCAACCCTGGCCGAGTGTATTACTGACACTATTTCTACCCTTGGTACGGATAATTTTTCACAGGAAGAGTTTGATGTATGGCCAAACCCCTGTGGAGATTACACCAATATTATGTTTGGGAAAGAGATGGAATACCCGGTGAAGGTTGTTGTAGCAGATTTATACGGGCGAACGTTGACGGAACAGACATTTATGCCCACTGGGAATATATTTGCCTTAGAGCTTCCGAAGGATTTGCCAACCGGTACGTATATTTTAAAATTATATAATCAGTCATCCGTAAGTACTAAAAAAGTATTAAAATATTAGCAGCTTAAACCGGCTAACTATGGCAAAAATCTCTGATAAATTTCCCTTTTGGTAAGCATAGCTGTTTTCTTGTTTTGCATCAATGAACAACACCCTTACTTACGTTTTAACTAACGAGCCTTATGGCATTGAGGGATTGGAGGCATGACGTCTATATTTACATAAAAAGCACCCCCAAAGAAAGGAGGTGCTTAACTGAAAGTATAGTCTTTAAGGCTTACGCTGAAAAGTTATTTTTGATTTATAGTTTTTGAAATTTCTTAAAAACTGTTTTCCCGGCTTCATCTGTATAGCTAAGTGTATAAACACCTGAAGAAAGAATACTGACATCTATGCCATTTTTTGTTGCATCATAAGAAATCACTTGTTGCAGTTGACCCAGTACATTAAAAATTTTTACTTGCCCGGGTTTTAAGTTTTTGTGTTCAACATAAAGACGATTGCCGGCAGGGTTTGGATATAAGAGTATTGACGATTCTGCTTCAAAATGTTCAACGCCAACCGTCCATGTGTCATAATATATCGTGTCTTTTATTGCATTGCTGCTGTCGCTAAGCTTGTGTATGGTAATTCCAAGGCCTCCGCTCCCTGCTATTTTGTTAGGGTATATGTATAAATTCAAGACACCCGAATCCCCGGCTTCCAATTCAAAAGAACTTGAATATATGGCGGTATCATAACACAGATTTTTGTCACAAAGCGTAGAACCCCACCCATTAAGCACCATACTTTTGTTTAATTTCCAAACAAAAGTGTCTTTTACAGTCCCTGTGTTTTTTACATAACCATATCCAATGAGTTCAAATTCTGCTGAAGACCCACTCACGTGTTTATTAATTACCCGATAGGTAAATTGTGCTTTAGCAGTTACTATTCCTGCAAATAGTGTTAAGATTAGAATTGTGTTTTTCATAAAAATTTACTTTTTGTTTAATGGTTATAATTTTTTCTTAATAAAAGGTCCTATGAATAAGTTTGGTAGTATTACTAAAAAGGATAAAAGTATCCAAGGCCAATCCCAGTTATGAGTATTATCTATGCTATATATTATAGTCCCTACAGGTATGGCAACTCTTGAAAGAAAAGCCAACTCCATGCAGATTTTATTTTTCGCAGGAGCTGCTTTTTTTTGAAGCCGTATCTTTTTGCCTGTCAACAGCTTATAATATCTTATTATTTCGATTAATAAGACAGCTACTAAGGCAAACCTGAATATATATTCCAAAAGAATATCCATACAATGAGGTTATACCTTATATGTATTCAAAATTTTCTGAAGGTCTTCTGGAATATCCATTGGCTTTAATGGTGGGACGTTTGCTCCGCCGGTATTACCTACTGGTATTTCACCAACAAAAGACTTAATGCCACCGATAACCAGCCTTGGAATTTGACCAAGAATTTCTCTGACATTCTTTATTTTAAAAGCGAACCTCATCATGCGCCAATGTGCCTGTGTATGTGGGATAGGCCACGGTTGACCAAGTATATGGGCACGTTCAAGATGGTGCCATGATTGCTGTAACTGACCCTGCGAAAAATACTGGCGGGCAAGACTTAACTCGTGCTTAAAATATTCTTTTAGCCCGGTGGGCATTTTTGTGTAAAGTTTCATAATGTATATTTCATTTTTTGAATACGTATTGCATTTAATATCGCAAGGAGCGCTACGCCCACATCGGCAAAAACAGCCTCCCACATAGTGGCAATGCCGCCGGCACCCAATACCAGCACAATTATTTTCACCCCAAACGCAAAGGCTATATTTTGCCAAACTATGCGGTTTGTAGTTTTGGCAATTTTTATAGCTTGGGCAATTTTGGATGGCTGGTCGGTTTGTATCACCACATCGGCGGTTTCAATAGCTGCATCACTTCCAAGGCCGCCCATAGCCATTCCCACATCGCTGACTGCCAATACCGGCGCATCATTAATACCATCGCCCACAAAGGCTATTACCCTGATTTTATCTCTTTTTAGCTCCTCCACTTTCTCCACTTTATTTTCGGGCAATAAGCCGCCATAAGCCGCATCAATACCAAGTGCTTTCGCTATTTTGTCAACCACCGACTGTTTATCGCCCGATAGCATTACTGTTTTAATGTTTTTTTTATGGAGTTGCTCAATGGCATTTTTACTGTCATCTTTCAACTCATCGGCAATGGTAATGTAGCCCGCCAGTTGATTACCAATGCCTACTATAACAATTGTATCGGTTACTGCCGTTATTTTGTCGTCTATTGCTATACCTGCTTTTTCCATCAACCGCACATTGCCTGCCCATACCTGCCTGCCATTTATGATAGCCTTCAGTCCATGCCCGCTTATTTCTTCAAGGTTGTCAATGCGTATGCCGTTTGTTTTTTCGCCTACATAGGCTACTACTGCTTTGGCAATGGGGTGGCCTGATTGTGCCTCAAGTGCTGCTGCTATCGGTAGCCATTCATTTTCAGAAAAATCATAGCTTACCACTTCCTGCACTTTAAATACGCCTTTGGTGAGTGTACCTGTTTTATCCATCACCACGGTATTTACACGGGTCATCAAATCAAGAAAATTGGACCCTTTGAAAAGAATGCCATTGCGTGATGCTGCGCCGATACCGCCAAAGTATCCCAGCGGTATAGATATTACCAGCGCACAGGGGCAAGATATTACGAGGAAGACAAGGGCACGGTACAACCAATCATTAAGCACATAATCGGTTACAAAAAAATAGGGTAACAGTGTAATGCATACTGCAAGGGCAACCACCACCGGTGTATAGATACGTGAAAATTTGCGGATAAACTGCTCGGTTTGTGCTTTGCGCGTAGTGGCTTCCTGCACCATAAACAGGATACGCGCAAGTGAACTGTCGTTAAACAATTTGGTTACCTTCAGTTCTGTTGCTTTTTCCTGATTTATCATGCCCGCCAATACCTGTCCTCCTTTTGTAATGGTTACGGGCTGGCTTTCGCCCGTAAGTGCAGCAGTATTAAACGTACTGCTTTGGGTTAGCATTTCACCGTCAAGGGGCACTTTTTCTCCCGGTTTCACCCGTATAATATCGCCGGGCTTAACATCCTGAGGACTGGTTTCAATAACATTGTCCCCATTAACAACGTAGGCTTTATCAGGCCTTACATCCAGCAATGCTTTTATACTGCGTTTGGCGCGGTTCACGGCAAGGTCTTGGAATATCTCGCCTACGGTATAAAAAAGCATTACCGCGACGCCTTCGGGATATTCACCAATATAAAAAGCCCCAATGGTAGCAATACTCATCAGGATAAACTCAGTAAACACATCCCCTTTTACTACCAGCCTTATACCTTTACCTATCACGGGCAATCCTACGGGCAGGTAGGCGGCTATATACCATGCAAAACGTACCCATCCTTTAAAAAAAGCAGGTGTTAACCACTCATCAAAGGCTATACCCGTAAGCAGTAGTACAAAACTTGCCATTACGGGCAGGTAGGTTTTTAAAGAGTTATCATCTCCGCCATGTTTGTGGTCATGTTCGTCTTCACCTTCATGCTCATGATTGTGGTGGTGCTTTCTGGTAGATTTTTGAATGCTTTTAGGCCTCACTCCGGCTTGTTTGATAGCATCAAGCACGGTTTGCCTATCAGTAACCGTTTGGTTAAATTCAATCCTGATATGCCCCGTAGCTGCTACTGAAACTTCTTCCAAGCCTTTTACCTGCTTCAATTCGTTTTCAATTGCTTTTGCTTCAATGATATCGCGGAAGGCTTTTGCTTCAACCAGCAAATGGCCATAATGGCTTGTTACCTGTGCACCAGCAGCTGTTGCCAGCTTTTGAATTTCGGACAGGGAAATAATATTTGGTTCATAGTGAAAGCAAAGTTGCGCCGGAGCATTGTTATTGTCCTGCACAACGTGCACTTTGTTGAGCCCTTTATGCTTTTGCAGTATCGCTATAAGACGTTCGACGCAAGCATCTCTTTCATCGGCAATATCGGGCAATATAATACTGATATTGATTTTGACTTTTTCCATGATGTTTTTATTAATGTGAATGTTCACCAGAGTTTGTCATTTTCGCTAGAATAAAAAACGCCCCTTTAGTAACAATTTTTGAGTCCGTCGGTATTTCCTTTAATAAAGTAATCTCGCTGTATCCTACATCTGTTGTGCCTCTCCTAACGGGTATACGCTCAAACGTTTTTGAAGGTACTGCTGCCTGTGCTTTGCCCTTTTTTTCACTTTCTGTATGCCTGTGACCATGCTCATCGTGTCCTTCTGTTTTATCGTCTCGTTTTTCGACTTCACTGTCATGGTGCTCTTCTTCAGTGTGTGAATCTGTTAAAACAAAAATATAGTCGTTTCCGTCGTGATTGACTATTGCCTCTGTTGGGACAGCCGCAACAGTGGCATTTTCAAGACTCACCAATGCAGTAATATTCATTCCATCTATCAAGCCGGCTTTGTCTCCTTTAACCATCGCGTGAACGGCCAACGCTTTGGCTACATTTTCAAACGTGTTGCTGATTCCAAAAATTTGTGCATCATATTCTTTGCCTGGATTGTTGGTGAGTGTAAAATGTATGGTTTGTCCGGTTTTAACTTTTGGTAGGTCTTTTTCGTAAACATATAAATCAAGGTGAAGTTGACTATTGTCCACAACTTCTGCAACAGGAGTATTCATATCTACAGTACTGCCTATATTAACCAACACTGTACTCACAGAGCCACTTACGGGACTTGTGATGGTTATAGTAGATACGATATTATCATTACTTAGTTTATCAGGATTAATACCAATAATTTCTAACTGTTTCTGCAATGAAGCACGTCGGGTACGAAGCGATTTAAGCTCTGTTTCACTTTGCTGAAAAATTTTAAGCGCACCGGCGTTATTGCTGCTAAGTTCTTTCTGGCGTCTGTACTCAAGTTCAGCATATTGAACTTTGATGTCAAGGGAAAGGTATTCTTCCTGTAAGGTAATAAACTGAGGGTTTGCAATAATTGCAATACTTTGTCCTTTAGAAACAATATTACCCGGCTGCACGAAAATATTTTTCACTACCCCTCCATATAATGAAGTAATGCTGGCTTTATTTTGATTGGGCACTTTTAAAACCCCATTGGCTTTCAATGAAGCTGTAAGCTGCTTTTGTTCAATATTTCCAAACTGGATTTGTATAGATTTTATTTGCTCGTCATTTAATTCAACTGTATTTTCATTTTCATGTCCGTGACTACCTTCTTCCTTATGCTCATCTTTTGAAGCATTACTTTTTTCCCCGCAAGAAACAAAAAGGAGTGAGGCTATTAAGACAGGATATATTATATACTTTATCATTTTATTTATTTATTAAGAAATTAATATTTATTACACTTTGATTAAGCTGGTTGATAGACAATAGGTAATTCATTTGTACATCGGTGGCCGTTTGCAACGCCATTAAGTATTCGATATAGCTTAATTCTCCGCTGTTGAAACCTGTTTCTGCGGTATTAGTCATCGTGGCAACATTAGCTAATGCCTGTGTCTTGTAGTAGTTGTATTGCGAAAGACCTTGATTATACTGTTGCAAGGCGTTTGCAAATTCAGCGTGAAGTACCTGCCTGCCATTATCTGCCTGTTTTTGTAATGCCTGCTGTCGGTAACCGAGGGATTTAATACGGGCAGTATTGCTGAAGAAGGTAATTGGTAAGCTAATGCCCACATTTACACCGGTGAACCTTTTGCTTTTGTCAAAGAAAACATCGTTACCGCTGATGTTTTGAAAACCAACGAGTGTTTGATTAAAATAGCCTACAGTAAACTCAGGCAATGCCATAGATTTTTCTATTTTCTTATTATTTTCGGCAACTATAGCATTCTGATAAAGTAATTTAAGAGTTGGGTTATTATTAGCGGCGGCTGTATCAACCGATGCGGGCAAAATAAGTGGTTCAAATATAGAGACTTGCGAAACGTAAAACTCCTCGCTGCTATTCATCAGCACTTTCAAGGTATTGTATGAAATTGTAATATCCGTTTGATTTTGCTTAATCATTTGCTTAAGCTCACCGTGTTTTGTTTCCGCAGTCGTTTTTTCTAACAGGTTTGTTTCACCGGTTTGATACCGCAATATTGCAGCCTGAGTGAAACTGGTATAGAGACTATCGAGGTGTGACAATTGTTTTTGTTTTTCATTCAGGTACAAAAGCTGATAATAATAGGACTTGACTTTTGCTTTTATTTCGTTAGCGGTCACATCTAATGAAAGTTCGCTTTGTTTCAGTTCAGCATTAAAGAGGTCTGACCGTGCGGTATAATATGTAGGAAATGGTATGCTTTGTGATAACTGAAGATTATTATCTTTATTCACACTGTTATATTGCCCATACTGAAGCAAGAAGTTGGTTTTTGGTAACTCGAATACCGATTTCTTAATACTTGCCGATGATTGTACGTTTAATTGTTGCGACTGAATTTCGAGGTTGTTTTTTAGGGCTATCGAAACAGCTGCATCTACGGTGAGGCTTTGGGGCACATTTTGTGCGTTAACCAAGCCAAAAGGCACCACCAGAAAAGCTATTGCAGCCATAGTTGCGGGTGCAGACTTAATTTTATTTTTTGAGGCAAATATTATGTACAATAACGGAAGTACAAACAATGTAAGGAGAGTTGCAGTAACTAATCCTCCAATAACTACCGTTGCCAAAGGTTTTTGAACTTCTGCCCCTGCTCCGTGTGAAATGGCCATTGGCAAAAAACCTAATGAGGCTACTGTGGCTGTCATCAATACAGGGCGCAACCGTATTTTAGTGCCTTCAAATACACGCTGCACAACATCATTCATTCCTTCTTTTTGTAACTGGTTAAAAGTGCCTATTAGTACTATACCATTTAATACAGCTACCCCAAACAATGCAATAAAGCCAACACCAGCAGATATACTAAAAGGCATATCTCTTAAAAGTAAGGCAAATACTCCCCCAATAGCTGCCAGTGGGATTGCTGTAAAAATAAGGGCCGCCTGCTTTATGGATGTAAAGGTGAAGTACAGCAGCATGAAAATAAGTGCTAATGCAACGGGTACTGCAATCATTAACCTTGCTGATGCCTTTTGCAGATTTTCAAATGTTCCGCCATAAGTGAAATAATACCCCGAAGGCAATGTTACATCAGCGTTTAACTTATTCTGTATATCCTTTACTACACTTTGAACATCCCTACCTTTTACGTTGAAACCAATAACAATTCTTCTTTTCCCGTCTTCACGGCTAATTTGTGCAGGACCAATTTTCATTTGTATGTCTGCAACTTGTGATAAAGGAATTTGGCTGCCATTGGGAGTAGAGATGAAAAGGTCTTTTACATTTTCAATACTTTGGCGGTGTGCGCTATCAAGCCTTACTACCAAATCAAATCTTCGCTCGTTTTCATATATTACACCGGCTGCTTCACCTGCAAATGCTGTGCTTACAACGTGGTTAATATCATCAATGTTTAATCCATAAGATGCAATTTGTTGCCTATTATATTGTATGGTTATTTGAGGCAAGCCATCAACACGCTCAACAAGAGGTTGGGTAGCTCCATCTGCCTGCCTTATCACACTGGCTACTTTATTGGCGTAGTTCAATAATGTGTCAAGATTTTCTCCGAAAATTTTTACAGCAACATCCTGTCTAATTCCCGTCATAAGCTCATTAAAACGCATCTGTATCGGTTGATTTTTTTCAAAAAATACGCCCGGTATTGCCTCTAATTTTTCAATCATTGCATCAGCCAATTCTTCATAATTCCTGCCTGATGTCCACTCATTTTGTGGTTTCAATACGATAATGATGTCTGTTGCCTCAGGGGGCATAGGGTCTGTGGGCACTTCCGCTGCTCCTGTTTTTCCTACAACCATTTTTACTTCCGGAAACTCTTTTATTATTCTTGAAGCCTGCATTGAGGTTTCCATACTTTGGCTCAGTGAAGTCCCCTGTGGCAGTATGCAATGAAAAGCATAATCACCCTCTTGCAGCGTAGGTATAAACTCTCCGCCAAGGCGCGAAAACACAAGCAGGCTGATTAGAAACGCAAAAGCGGTTATTGTTATTACCACATATTTAAAGCGTATAGCTTTGCGTAGCACCGGCTCATACACCCGCTGGAAAAAATCCATCATTTTATCAGAAAGAGTTTTTTTATGTGTTATTAGCTTGGGCAGAAATAACGCGCACATCATTGGGATATAAGTTAATGATAGTATTAATGCCCCAAGAATAGCAAAGCCCACAGTTTGCGCCATAGGCCTGAACATCTTGCCTTCAATACCAATTAGAGTAAGAATAGGTATATAAACCATAAGAATAATTATCTCACCAAATGCGGCACTACTCCTTATTTTTGAAGCGGATAGAAATACTTCATTGTCCATTTCGTCCTGAGTAAGTTTTGAGAGTGATTTTCGCAATCCAAGATGATGCATTGTGGCTTCTACTATAATTACCGCCCCGTCTACAATAAGCCCAAAATCTATAGCTCCTAAACTCATCAGGTTGGCACTGACACCAAATACATTCATCATAGCAAGGGCAAACAGCATTGAAAGGGGGATGGCTGAAGCTACAATAAGTCCTGCACGGAAGTTGCCTAAGAAAAGTACTAAAACAAAAATTACAATCAGTGCTCCCTCAATCAGGTTTTTTTCAACTGTATTTATTGCACGGGTAACAAGGTCTGTGCGGTCAAGATAGGGTTCGATTACCACGTCAACAGGTAATGATTTTTGGATTACCTCCATTTTTTCTTTAACACGGGATACTACTTGGGCGCTATTGGCGCCTTTTAGCATCATTACCACACCACCAACAGCATCAACCTTCCCGTCAAAGGTCATTGCACCATATCGAACGGCATTTCCAAATTGCACATTTGCGATGTCTTTTATAAGTATTGGAATTCCTTGGGAATTTGTTTTTACGACAATGTTTTTAACATCTTCTAACGAAGATGCAACCCCGATACCTCTGATAAAATATGCATTAGGTTTTTTATCTATATATGCCCCACCTGTGTTTTCATTGTTTTTTTGCAGTGCAATAAAAATATCAGAAATGGCAATGTCCATTGCCTTTAATCGGTTGGGGTCAACGGCAACCTCGTACTGTTTCAACCTTCCTCCAAAGCTATTTACCTCAGCGATGCCGGGTGTCCCATACAGTTGTCGTGCTACAATCCAATCCTGCATAGTACGCAGTTCCATTGCAGTGTATTTATTTTCACTGCCCTTTACGGGGTGTATTATATATTGATAAACTTCGCCCAAACCAGTACTAACAGGTGCTAATTCAGGCGTGCCTATACCTTGTGGTATTTTACTTTCAGCTTCTTTTAATCGTTCGTTGATTAACTGTCGGGCAAAGTATACATCTACTTCATCATCGAAAACCGCCGTAATGACTGACAGACCAAAACGTGAAATACTGCGGAGTTCTACCAAATCCGGCAGGTTAGTAATGCTTTGTTCAATGGGAAAAGTAACCAGCTGTTCAACTTCCTGACCAGCAAGTGTGGGGCATATAGTAATAATCTGTACCTGATTATTTGTTATATCCGGTACCGCATCTACCGGCAATTTTTGGGCACTCCAAACTCCCCAAACGATGAGTGCGAGCGTCATCATACCAATGATGAGCTTGTTCTTTATACTAAAAAGAATGATTTTATCTAACATGAAAAAATAAATTAATCGTTACAAACGCGTGTTGAATTGATAACAACAAGACATTGTATAAAGCAGTGCGGCTTTATACAGAATAAAAAAGAAAAAACGATTAACCTATTTTAGGCGGTTGCCAAATAGTATTAAAGTATTGAGAGTAAAAATTATCGCCAAGAACCGGATAAACAATATCAGGAGTGGTGTTTTGCACAAACTGAAATCGGGCTATGGTATTACAAGGTGCGACAGTAGAACAACATGAGCAGGTACAGAATGGAGTACAAGATTCTGACGTATGGTTATGTTCATCATGCTCCATGCCGCCTATATTTTGAAGCGATGATACTATAATATCACATTCTTTATTGTCGCTGCAAGGAATACAAGACAGCGAGAACAGATAGATACTCAATATTATAAGTACATACTTCACTACTGCAAGTATATAAAAAATTTATATGACTTTGAAGAAGAACAACCTCAAAAGTAAGTTAAAAAGATTTTTCAAAATTATTTAGCATGGCTCCAAAATGAATTAAATCAATTTTTTGTATTACTCCGCTTCAAATTCTCCTCCCGGTACTCCCAAATGCTTATATATCATTTCAAGCTCTTTAGGGGTATAATCTTTTGTTTCTCGTTTATCCACTTTCAGATTGGGAACCTGCCTCAACCATTTTTTCATAGTTGGCTCTGATACCCCGTACTCACTCTTTAAAGTGCTTAAATTCTTACTTACCAGTTTTATTTTATGCTCCATTTAGCTGTGTTTTAAAGTATTTTCGCTTTTATTCTACGTTTGACCTTGTCAAACGATAAGATAAGGTAGGTTGACAGGGGCTTCGGCCTCTGTTATTATTTACAGCGGATAATACCTCCCCAACTCTTCGTACAGCAAGTACAATACCCCTTCGTAATACGTTGTAGTCAAAGAATTGAGATGCAACAACACGTTGTTGGTTCATACCCTTTTTTCATCCGTTACCCCGTTAAACACCCACTTGTGTAACAATACTTCTGTTTGGTTGTCATAAATCAACGCGGTTAAGAACGTGCCTTTAAAACGACCCGTTACCAACCGCTTTAAAGCATATAACCCAGTGTCCCCCTTCCAGTCCCTGTATTCACACGAAAACAAAGTAGTGTGCTGCATTCCTTCAGGTAAATGAGCTTTATCTTTAAAGTAGATGATAAGTTTAAACTTCGCATGGGCTTTATAGTCCTGTTGCTGCCTTATAAAATTCGGGTTTTGTTTCATGTTTAGGTCTTTTATTCTTAGGTAGTAAGGTTGTTGTTTGAAGCAACAACACGTTGTTTTTGCAATGCCCATTGTTTTTGGATGTTTGCCATCGCATGGTAAAACATTGCCTCCGCCTCCGGCAGCTTCTTATTTTTAAAGCGGGTTTCCCATTTTCGGTACACTTTTAACCTATCCATGTCGGTCAATAACTCTTTACGGGCTTTGTCTAACTCCAATTCTGCTTTAATCAGTGCCTTTCGTTTGTATTGCAATAGCAGCCATTGTTCGGTTTGTATAAAGCCGTAAGGGCATTTGTTGTCAAAAAAGGTAATCGGGTTCACCAAAAATTTACCTGTTTGGTACTTTTTGGTTTTATCCCCTTCCAAGGGTCGCACTTTCCAAGCTGTTATTAAATCCACCCGTTGTATCAGGGTTTGTTGGTACTTTTCCCATTCATTGCGGGTAAGGGATTGTTTAAAGCTGCCGTACACGTGACCAAACAGCTTGTTTTTGATTTTACGCTCCGTTTCCCCGTCAAACTGATGGTAAGGGTACAGGGAGCTGACAGCATAGCGGTAAAACTCCAGTACCATTGCCAACTGCCAAGCGGGATATTTTTTGGCCGCCGCGCCGCCGCCCGGTTTTTGTTCAGGAAATACGGCTGTGGATAAGGGTGGGTTTTCCACCACAACACCTGCTTTGGGGGTGTTGCAAGAAAAAAGTCCAAGAGCCTTATCCTCAGTAGCCGACAAAGGAGGCTGGCCACTATCTTCTACCCCGTTATCCCCCAATTCACATAGAATTGACCGTGTATTACTCTTTTCTAAAATATGTACAAGACTGCTTTGGCGCACATTTTTCGCTTTAGCGCTGTTTTCAGCACCATCGGAGGTGGGTTGGGTTTCCAACAACACGTTGTTGGGGCTTTGAGGGTCGTATAATAGTATCCACGCAGGTACGGTTAACTCGTAATCGGCTTTTGTCCCCCGAAAGGTCTTTTGTACTATTCCCATTTTCTCCAACTTGGATAGGTGGTTTAAAATGGTGCGTTTGTCCACTTTTACAAGGTGGGCTAACCGTACATTGTTCATGCGGCAGGGTATGGGGTTAACCGTTAAGCAGCCTACACGGTTGTTTTGGCGTACATAGGCATCGCATACTTTTAACAGGGTAAGGAACAACCCGCCCCGGATACGTTCTTTGGGTGAGGCTGCTTTTAGGTTAACATCCTTTACAAACTGGTTGAGGTGTTTGCGTACCTCTGCTATATCTATCCTGCGGTAATCAAAACCGTCTATGGGGTTGGGGTGGGTGTTTTGAGCGGTGTTCATATAAACAACGTGTTGTTGGCGTGGTGTTGGCTTTTAAAAGGTACTTTTGCAGTCTCCCTTAATTAACTTAACTACTTACACCAAGCGGCAAAGGGGGCTAATCAGCCCCCCGCGCTTGCTTATTATTCACTTGCTTGTGAGGGTATAATTAAAAATGAGGTCTAATTAGAGCAGGGTCATACGGCCTGTTTCATTAGCATCTCAAGGATTGTTTTCATAATTATGCTGCAAAAGTATCGGACAAAACGCAACAACTAAAAGTTGTATTTTATGAATTATTTATGTAATAAAAATACCTTTTTTGATAGCAATGACAAACAGTAGCAACCTGTAACAAAAGCTAACAAATACGAGTACTTAATAGCCCAAAAAAATGAGTTAAATTTATAAATAACTAAATATATGATAACGTATAACAAATGATAACAAATACTGTGTTTTTTTGTAACTAATAACGCGCAGTAATACAGTTAATTAGGGAATTATTGTTCATAAGGGTATTTGTCGTGTTTTTTGACTGTCTCAAACGAAGGAGTGTTCAATTTCTCCTTTCGTGTTCTATCGCAGGGTTTGTGATACTGTTTTTTCAAGGTGTAATATCCAAGTCTTTCAAAATGCCTGCGCTCAATATAAGCTGTTACCTTTCCTTATACTTTTTAGCCTCTTGTCTGATTTCGTCTGCTGAATTTTGACGTTTGGATTCCAAGTCCTCTTTACGAAATAAAATGGCTTGTCCACGCTTGAAAAAGGGCACTGCCCGTTCTGAGGTTAGATGATACAACCTGCTTTTTGAAAGGCATAAATAGGAGGCAGCCTCTTTTACTGTCAAAGGCTTATCAATATGAATCGGATGCCCCTGCATCTTGCGGTTGATTTCTGCCACCTGTTGGGAAAGCGTATCTAATTTTTCTGAAAGTTCGTTGAATGGATTTGCTGCCATTTTTTGTTTAGGATAATGGCAGCAAATATTTAGCAAAAACTATATGGGGTGCCCTAATGGGGTGGGCACCCCATATCAAATTTTTTATCTTTGATTTCGAGTGTTTTAAAACATGGGGTGGGCAAAAATTAAAGGCATAGGGCACCCCATGTTTGTAATTCGTCGCTTTTGAACTTCTTAAAACCTACTCTTTTGTGTTTGTGGTGAGACGTTTGTAAGGTTCATTTTTGACCAATCCATTAAGGCTAAATCGGTCTTATTTGCTCTCATAAATACATAGCATCATTGATTATAGATTATACAGAGGACGATACAACCAATACACGGTAAAAACAACACGTTGTTGCAGGTGTTGTTTTATTAATAAATTATTAGTTAATTAGTTATGCTTATTTTGAAAAACACGGCGTTGAAAAATTACCAACACGACGTTTTTACAAGTGTTTCATTAGTAATGTGTTAATTTTTAATAAAAACACGGTGTTTTTAGGATTATTTACGTAATTGTTTTATAGTTAGCTGATTAGCTCGTTTTTGGCTGCAACAACGTGTTGTTGGAAAAGTAGCCTTAATCCGTCTATACGTTGACACGGATCGATTAGCCCACTAACAGTTTAGATACTTCGTCCAATTCATCATTTTTGAAGCTGTCAAGGTACGTTTGGGTCATCCGTTCAGAAGAATGCCCCAACATATTTTGGATTTTCGCAGTAGCTACGTCTTTCCTTAATAGTTGCGTGGCAAACGTGTGCCTTGCCATGTAAAAGGTTACATTCTCCCCAAGTTCCAGTTCATCGGCAATAGTTTTAAGGCATCTATTAGTCATAGAAAGTTTGAGCTCAATACGATTAGCCATCTTTGAAGCAGTGTTATATTTATCAGGGTCAAGAATAGGGAAAATGTAATCCTCGGCAGGAGGGATAACATTCTCCCCGTATTTAAGATGTTTGTAATACTCTATTACTTTTAAAGCGGGTGCTAATAATAAGATATTATGCAGCTTTCCTGTTTTGGAACGGTTGTACACCAACCTGCCGTTGTAGATGTTTTTCCATTGCAGTTTGGCCATATCAGTAAAATTCATGCCCCAACAGTAATAGGAAAAGGTAAAGAAGTTAATAGTATCGTGCTTACTTGTACCTTCCTCGGCTTGATAGCTAAGTAATTTTTCTAATGTGTCTTTGTCAAGAGAGCGATGCTGATACTCAGGGCGCAAATGACTCAGACTGTATTCTAAAAACGGGTTGTTATTCTTTTTAACCACCCTATCAAGTATAGCTTTACCAACAATAGCCTTTAGTTTATTTAGTTGCGTTTTAACGTATGAGATTTTGAACCCGTTGGCTTTTAGGTATTGTTCGTATTTCGTCAAAAAGGCAACGTCAATATCTGAAAAGGTCAACGATTGGTTGTTATTAGTAAACCGAAGTATTGAATACTTAACAGTACGGTAAGTACTTCGTGTGCCAATGCGCCCTTGTTCTTTTAGTTCAGCAAGCAGTTTATCGCAAAACTGAACGAAAGTCATTGAAGGTTTGTTATCCTTAATTATCTCCCGAACAGTTCCGGCTGAAAACCCTTTCTTTTGACGTTGCAGTTCGAGCAATTCCGTTTGGGCATCTAACAAGCGTTGGCCTAAATAGATGTTTAACTCGTTGTGCAAAGGGTGCTTCTTAGTGGTAAGCCCCGCAGCCGCATCCCATTGGGATACTTTTGCGGTTTTTCCTGTGAAGATAAACTTAGACTTACGGTTGACCGTTATTCTTATAACAATAGGGTGAGTACCGTCGGCTAATGTTTTTGCAGTTCTGAGCAGTAATTTTATGGTCGCCATAGTTTGTTGTTTATCCTATGTTGCACCCTAAATCGGTACAACATGGGTACAACAAATATAACAAAAAGAGACAAAAAGTAACAAATGAAAAAGTCTGCTATCCGACAAAAAATTCAGTAATAACAAAGGATGACAAAAGTTAACAAACTTATACCGAGCTTCTTCGGCGGTTTCATTTTTGTTAAAAAAAAGAGCCTTTAGCATACTATAATCTTTTTCAACTACTATTTAAAAATAAATATAGCCATTGTAAAGTAGTTTTCACTCACTTTGTTACCGAATTAGTAATCATTTCCTGCAAAACACTCATGTCAATATCCGTTAACTTGTTGATGTACAAGCAACCAACACCTGTTTTGTGTTTGCCCAGCTTAGCAAGTGCATCGCCTTGTTTTTTTATATCCATGGTAAGGTACAGCGAGATATTGGCCTTGCGGGGAGCAAACCCAATCTTAAACCAGTCTACTTCCCTACCCGTTGCCGGACTTTTGTACCGCACATTGCCAAAACCAATCATTGAGTTACCCCAAATGGTAGGCTCCTCCCCTGTTGCTTTTTTCATCAGGTCTAAAATCACCAAGCAATCGGTGCGTTTTTGTTCCTCGCTGATGTTGTTTATAAACTCCGCCACGCTCATAGCGGTGGGCTTGGTTTTTATTTCTACCAGTTTTGATTTAGGTGTGGGCATTGGTTTTAATAATTAAATTCATTAATTGTTCTAAAAATTTTTCCAAATCGTATAGAGTTCTTCAACTTCAGATGGACTAAAGTATGCACCAAACAACCGACAATTAGAAAAATAAGCCATACATTCACCAAACTTTAAATATTGAGATTCGGGGATTTTTTTGTTTTTCAAACACTTATTTAATATAGCTAATCGCTTATTTTCATCTTCAGCGACAATTCTATCTATATGTTCGATATTTTCTTTCGAGAACCTTTCAAGAACTATTTCAAGCTTTCTGATCTCAGACCAGTGCTTTCTCGCCTCCATTGCTTGATGCACATTACTAAATCGGTTTTTATCTAATGCAAATAACAAAGGGTCTTTTCTTTCAAAGTCAATACTGTTTTTCTTTAATTCAGCCCAAAATATTTCTGTATCAGGGTGAATACTCTCATGCCAGTATGTTAAAAAATCATTAGTTAATGACTTTAATTGATAAGAATTTATATTAGGATTATTTACAAAAAACTCTCTATAAAACTTTGTACTCTCTTTAAATCTTAGTTTTGCGTCTTTGTCAAAAAAGCTTGAAGATTCTATTACCCTGTTCCCTATATCAAGGGCGTGTATTAATTGTTCTTTATGACCCAAAGCATTTAATTTATTTTTTAATTTTTACGCATTCTGTCTCCTCACCATTTCCCCAATCCATATCGGGGCAAAGGGCGAAGTACAGCCTTTAGAAACGGGGTAATCGCGGTAAATGCCCAGCTTCTCCCCTATTGCCAAAGCGCGTTCGCGGTATTGGGTATGGTGTATGCCAATATTGGCAAGGGTGGTGTTCATGGTCCATTGCACTTCGGGCGCAGCGGTAGGCATTTCCATTTCTATCCTATCCAGCAATGCGGGTATATCTACCAACTCGGGTTGGCGGGCCACACAGCCTGCGGTTAGGCTCCACCCTGCACGAGCGGCCATTGTATCGTCGGTTTGCATCCACTCTTGGCGCAGGGTTTCCCTATCTGCTCTGTCTTTAAGTATGTAAGAATGTAGCCAGTCGGCCACCCACGTATATTTCTCCGATTTTACCCAGTGGCTTATCTCGTCGTACGTTAGCTTTTTGGGGTTCACAATTAAAATAGCTACTTGCCTTGCATCTGTATTTCCTGTTTCCCAAAGTTCAAGGGCAAGGGCATGGTCGGTTTTTATCTTTTTGGCTACAGTGCGTATATCGCCCATTTTTACGCCAAACTGGTTATCGCCCGCGCCACGCTTTATGTTTTGTTCGCGCAGTTTAGCATTGCCAAGGGCTTCCAGTTGGGTAAGAACTTCTTGTACAGTCATCATCTGTCTACTTCAGTTTATAAATATCGTCCAGCATTTTGTATTCGTTTCTACAAATGGTGTACACGGGGTTTCCTGCACCATCAATCATAACTCCTACACTTTCATCTTCGGCTAAAGGAAAATGAATGGAGTATGTCCTGCCATCGTTCAGCTTAATGCCGTAGGTCTCAACAAAGTTCTTAATTTCAACAGAGTTTTGTGTGTACGCAAAATTGCTCGAATCGCCCGCCTCGTCTTTAATCTTAAAGTTTTTAGGTAAAAACTCTATCTCAAACTTCTTCCCTTCGGGGTTAGTGGCTTTCCACTTACCTTGGTAAGTATCAGACCCGCTGCATGAAGATAAAATCAATACAAATAGAATAAGTAATAGGTTAAGGTTTTTAATTGACATCAATGTATAGGTTATGTTTAATTTTAACTGTATCCGAATTCCAAATATACTAATTCAGCCTATTAACTCTAAGAGTCGTGCTTTACTATTGATTACCCAGTTTTGGCTACAACAAACGTAGATTAGGTTACAGCCGTGTTTTACTGTACACTGACCTTTGTACCCATATTAATAACATAAAACACAGCTATCACCTTTAGAATTAAGGAGATCAGTATCTTTAGCCAATTTTTAAATAAATCATTAAAGCTATTATAACCAATACAAGTACAAGAATCCCTATCCGAATAAGCGATCTGTTCAATTCAGCTTTATTTTCCTTGTAGTCACTAACCTTATAAAAATAAACAAGTTGCGCCAATGCGTTCTCAGGTTCAATTTGTTGTATGATTTTGGTTATCAAATCGGACTCCTTAGCTTCAAAACTCATTGAATCTAATCTTAGCCATTCTGTTTTGCATAACTCGTATTCTTCATTTGATAGTGAAACACGCGATACAAGTATTCGTCTCTCACTCAAGGTTTTTAGCCCTTGTGAGATTATCGTCGATAAACTATTTCCCTTGGTTTTAATTTCAGTATAAATGTCTCTGCCCAGTTTGCCCACAAGATACCGTAGGTCTGTATCAGTAGAGTCTACTACACGAACTTTAGGGCTAAAAGTATATAATGTTGCTTGTTTAATGTGGTGCGGATCAATACCAAACTCTTGCATTGCCAGCGCAAAACCATCTTGTGCAATATCGTTTTCAAGTGTTAGGCCCAACAATTCATCCCCATAGTGTATAAATTCAGAACCTGACATTGTAAAGTTAGATTCATACAGGCTCCCGTTTTTTCTGTAACTAAGGCTAAAAGCCATCGCTGATTCTACAAAATAATAGTATAAATAATCGGAGGGGATTTTGTTTACTGAGGTATTGGAAAACAGTTTTTCAGCAAAATTAAAAAAGCCATCCCCAAAGCATAAAGCGCTACTTTGCCCATCGGATACTAAGGCAATGTCCCAAGTGTTAAATCCTTCAAATAGCAAATAATAATTACAGTTTATTGTGGATGTGTTGACTATGCTTCGGTCAAAAAGTTCTTCCAAAGTTTTGGGTATATCGGTTTGAGGCATTCGCACAAACAACCCTGACATTGTAATTCCCATAGAATAATATTTTAACCGTAAAATACTTTTTTTGAGCTGTATAAACTAATCATCCAACCCCTTCCCTGCCATAATTTGCGGGATATATTTTTCTATTCTGGCTTCACGGGTCTTGGCCTGCTTAGCCGAAGCAAAGTGTAACAGGTATCCTCGTTGCCTTCCGGGTGTAAGCGCTTCAAACGCGGCTTTTAACCCGGGCATTTCATCCAATTTAGCCTGAAACTCCTCAACCACTGTAAACTCCGTTGTTTTCTTAAACGTTACCTTTAAGCCCGCATTCTCTACTTCAATCGCCTCATATATGTAGGCTTTTAATACGGGTTCAAGTTCAATAATCTGTTGCAAACCAGTAAACCTTGCCTGCCTTTGGGCTTGCACGTTTTCAGTTTGTTGTATCAATATGCCTTCCGTGTCCTTTAATAACGCGCCTTTAAAAAACAACAATGCACAATACTCCTTAAACCCGTGTATCAATACTATGTTATTGCCCTTAAATGTGTAACACGGTGTGCCCCATTTCAGTTCCTCGGTAAGTCCCCAATCAAGCAATAAAGAGCGTAGTTTTCCGTACTCTTCCTTCCATTGCTTTGCTTTGGTAAAATAGAAATCAACTTTAGGGTTCATTTTATACGTTTGTGGCCGAAGTTTTCCTATCGGCAGGTCTGAAATACCAAGATACAACAGTAAGCACTAATAATAACGCCGGACCGAATACCTGTAAACCTCCGTGCCCTACGGCAATGTGCGAAATTAATGCTCCCGACATGGCAAAAAAGAAACCCGCATAGGCCCATTCTTTCAATACCGGAAGCTTTGGCAGTAGCACCGCCACTACCCCGGCAATTTTCCATGCGCCTATAATGGTCATTAGGTATAATGGATAACCTAAACTGTTAAAATTATCTATTTCTTCCTGCATTTTCATCAATTGTACAATGCCTGTAGATACCATACCAAGCGACAGCCAAACTGTTGCTATCCAATAAATTATTTTGTGTGATTTTTTCATGAGGGTTTATTTTATGTTGTTAACTATTTCTTGCAATCGGTTGTGAGCCATATTAATTCCTTGAGCAAATGGTAGTTTCAGCATCGCGTCCCTGTGTTCCACTGATTTATATACAATTTGCATGGTTAGTTTACTGGTATTTTCTGTTAACGCCTCAAACGTAAAAAACTCAAGTTGCACAGGGAAAGGGGTGTTTTCCATCTCAAACGTGCGGGTAATTTTTTGGTCAGGCTCAAACTCGTGTATTGTGCCGTTAAACCCGTGTTGATTGCCCATAGGGTCAGTAGTAATGTATTGATAACTGCCGTGCCGTTTACATTCCAGCCTCACCACTTTGGTTCCCATCCATTGTTCCACTATTTCAGGCTCTATATATGCTTTAAATAGCAGGTTTACGGGCAAATCAAATTCTCTTGTTACTATTAACTCTTGCCTGTTGGTTTCGGCATGCACTTTTGTTTTGCGTTCCATGTGTATTAATTCTTTGGTTTATAGTTTTTCATAATGCTTTCTAATGTATTAAACCTGTCGTCCCACATATTGCGGAATGGCTCAATAAAATCTGCTATCTCTTTCATCTTTAAGGCATTCAGGTGATAATAAATCTCCCTGCCGCTCTGCTCCTGCCTTAGCAGCTCACATTCGGTAAGTATTTGTATGTGCTTGGATATGGTTTGCCTTGATGAGTCAAAATTATCAGCAATGGCTCCCGGAGTCATTGCATTAATGGCCACCAACGTAATAATTGCCCTCCGTGTAGGGTCGGCTATGGCCTGAAAAACGTCTCTTCTTAATTCCATTTGCAGTTATTTGACTGCAAATATAAATGCAGCTATTTAACTGCGCAATAAGAATTTCAAATAGAATTTATATTATATTGAATATTAACACTATAAATAAAAAAGGTTTGAGGTGTTACCTCAAACCTTTTGAAGAAAATTCACCCAAAGGGGGACAATCA